>CBAAAD010000075.1:0-9720 GCA_964658785.1 uncultured Methylobacterium sp. | reverse complement strand
CGCCGGGCGTCACGCCTTCCTTCATGTCCTGGTACAGCGGGCAGCGGCGCACGTCGATCGGGAAACGTTCGCGCAGGTTGTTGCGGAAATCCTTGGCGGCCGCGTCGGTGAGCGGAAACTCGCGCGCCGGCAGCAGCTCGATCTTTTCCACCTGCTGCTGCGAGCGCTGGGTTTCCGGGTCGAAGCTGCGGATCGATTCCACCTCGTCGTCGAACAGCTCGATCCGGTACGGCTCGCTGCTGCCCATCGGAAAAATGTCGATCAGCGCGCCGCGCACGGCGAAGTCGCCGGGCTCGGCCACCTGCGGCACGTTGCGATAGCCGGAGGCCTCCAGCCGGCGCTGCTCGGCAATGATGTCGAGCTTCTGGCCCTTGCCCAGCATCAGCCCGGCGCCGGTGATGTGGGCGCGCGGCGCGATGCGCTGCATCAGCGTGGCCACTGGCACCACCAGCACGCCACGATTCACGCTGGGCAGCTGGTACAGGGTGGCGATGCGTTGCGAGACTACCTCCGGATGCGGGCTGAACGCGTCGTACGGCAGCGTTTCCCAATCGGGGAAGTGCAGCACCGGCAGGCCGCCGGCGAAGATGTTCAGCTCGGCCTCCAGCGCATGCGCGCGCTGGGTGTCGCGCGTCACGGCCACCAGCAGGCCTTGATGCGTGCGCGCCGATTCGGCGATCAGCAGCGCGCGCGCCGAACCGTGCGGCGGCGACCAGTAACGGCGCTGCTTGGGCGTGGTGGGCAGGGGAGGATGCGGGATCAAAACGGGCATATCAGCGTCGGCACGTAAACTACTTGTTCGGGACGCGACCGGCAGGTCGCCTCGGGTAAGCGGACAAGTGTAGCGTGCCGATGGCAGCCGGCTGGGTCGGCGTGAACGGATGCGGGTAAACGCCGCAGAACAGTGGCCCGTAATCGGTGAGACGAACGGGCGCTTTCTAGGCCAGGCGCAGCACGATCTGCGCCACGCCCGGCTCGTTGTCCATCCGGCGGCGGACAAAACCCAGCGCCTTGCACAGGTCGAGCATCGGCCGGTTTTCCAGCAGCACATAGCCCCAGATTTCGGCGAGACCGCGGCGGCGGCAGTCGTCGACCAGCGTCTGCATCAGCAGGGCGCCCAGACCGAGGCGGGTCCAGCTTTTTTCCACCAGTACGGAGAACTCGGCGCTGTCAGCCGCTTCGTCCACGTAGACGCGGCCGACGCCGCGGATTTCGCCGGGGACCACGGTCTCGTCCACCAGCACCAGGGCGGTCTCGATGCTTGGGTCGATCTGGCACAGGCGCTGCGCCATCGGCGTGGGCAGCTCGGACATGGCGTGCAGGAAGCGGCGGCGCACGTCTTCCGGCGACAGGCGCAGGAAGCAGCGTTGAAGCGCTTCGATATCGTTGTGCCGGATGCTGCGCAGGTGGAGATGGCGGCCGTCCTGGATGGACACCAATTCGCCGGAGGTTTCCGGTACAAGCCGCGGCGCGAAGCGTTCCCGCGCGGGCGGGCGCAGCGAGGCTTCGTCGGGCGGCGTGGCAAAGTCGATGGCGGGTAGCGGCAACATTTCCATACTCTAGCGTATTTGGTGCGACGCAACATGAATGAAGTGCCGCGGCAGCAGCGCTTTCCAAGCGGCTATTCGCCAGAGCAGCGTATCCGTGTGGATGGTGGGTCAGCCATCCTCGGCGAAGTGCTGGCGCTGCCTGCACAATGCGCCTATCCAGAAATTTCCGCACGGGTAGAGCAAGCGCATGCACCACACCATGGGAATGACTGCGCGGCAGCTGGAAGCGTTTTGCGGCCACTGGCCCGGCGTGTCGCGTGACATCAAATGGGAAACCAGCCTCGTCCTCAGCGTTGGCGGCAAGATGTTTGCCATGACGCCGGCTGATGGCAGCGATGGCGGGCGCCTCTCGTGCAAGGTGGACAGCGCGCGGTTTCTGGAGCTGACCGATCAGCCGGGTATCATGCCCGCCCCGTACCTGGCGCGCGCCGGGTGGATCACCGTCGTCGAGCCGCAGCGCTTCGCTACCGCCGAGCTGGAAAATTTCATCCGCGACGCGTATCTGCTGGTGCGCGCCAGGCTCACCAAAAAAGTACAGGCGCAGCTCGCTCCGCTCCCGACCAAGGCGAATCAAAAATGACGCAACATCTGGGCGCACTCGCGCTGCTGGTCAACGACTACGACGAGGCGATCGCCTGGTACACCCGCGCGCTGGGTTTCGACCTGGTCGAAGATACCGACATGGGTCACGGCAAGCGCTGGGTATTACTTGCGCCGCCGGGCTCGACCGAAACCCGACTGCTGCTGGCCAAGGCCAAAGGTGACGAGCAGGCCGCGCGCGTGGGCAACCAGACCGGTGGCCGCGTGTTCCTGCTGCTGCACACCGATGACTTTGCACGCGACTGGCAGCGCATGCGCGCCGAAGGCGTGCACTTTCGCGAAGCGCCGCGGCATGAACCCTACGGCACCGTTGCGGTGTTCGAGGATCTGTACGGCAACGGCTGGGATCTGCTGCAGCTGAAAAAGTAGGCTGCGGCGGTTCGCGGTTAGGCCTGTGGCGCGTTATCTGCCGGCCACGCCCAGCGGCCCTGCACGGCGGGGTTATCGGCTGATGTGTCCAGCGCAAACACCACCGCGCTGCGCGGCGCCACGCGCAGGTCGGCGCCCGGTTGCAGGCCGAGTCTGGTGACGTCTTCGCCGGCGATGTCGGCTTCCAGCGTGTGGTCGATCGAGGGCACGTAAAGCTCCAGATGCGCCACGCTGCCGGCTCGATAGACGTGGCGCAGTCGAGCGATCCATGCGGGCTGATTTTCGGGCACGCCCAGCGCCAGATGCTCGGGGCGCACGTAGGCCACGGCTTCGCCGTAGCGTCCGTTCCACGGATCGCCGTGAAGCGTCCATTCGCCCGCGCCCAGCTGGCCGCCGCTGCGCGTCAGGGCAAGCTTGTTGACCTTGCCGATGAACTCGCAGACAAACGGCGTGGCCGGCTGCTGGTAGATCGCCTCGGGCGTGCCGACCTGCTCGATGCGGCCGCGGTTCATCACGGCGATGCGGTCGGCCAGCTCGAGCGCCTCTTCCTGATCGTGGGTGACGAAGATAGTGGTGAGTTTCAGTTCTTCATGCAGCTCGCGCAGCCAGCGGCGAAGGGTTATTCGAACTTGCGCATCGAGCGCGCCGAACGGCTCGTCCAGCAGCAGCAGATCGGGTTCCACCGCCAGCGCACGAGCAAGCGCCACGCGCTGGCGCTGACCGCCGGAAAGCTGCGTCGGATAGCGCTGCGCGTAGCCGTCCAGCTGCACGCGCTTCAGCAGCTGATCCACGCGTTCGGTAATGGCGGCTTTGGACGGCCGCAGCTTGCGCTTGCGCACGCGCAGGCCGAAGGCCACGTTCTCCGCTACGGTCAGGTGGCGGAACAGGGCGTAGTGCTGGAACACCAGGCCGATCTTGCGTTCGCGCGCCTGTGCGGCGAGAAAGTTCTGGCCGTCCAGATCCACGCTGCCGCTGTCGGGGTAATCGAGCCCCGCGAGGATGCGCAGCAAGGTCGTCTTGCCCGAGCCGGACGGGCCCAGCAGCGCGAGGAATTCACCCGGCGCAATCGACAGGCTGACGTCGTCCAGCGCGGCAAAGTCGGTGAAGCGGCGGCTCAGATGGGAAAGTTCGAGAGTCATCGTTGTCTCAATGGCCGCGGCATTCAGTGGCCGCCGGGTGCGTGGGCGGCAATCTCGTCGCCGTAGCGCCACTCCAGCAGCGTCTTGATCGCCAGCGTCAGCAGTGCGAGCAGGGCGAGCAGCGAGGCAACGGCAAAGGCGCCAACGTAGTCGTACTCGTTGTAGCGCATCTCCACCTCCAGCGGCATGGTGGTGGTGAGCCCGCGGATGTGGCCCGATACCACCGACACGGCGCCGAATTCGCCCATCGCACGGGCATTGCACAGCAGCACGCCGTACAGCAGCGCCCAGCGGATGTTGGGCAGGGTAACGCGGAAAAACATCTGCCAGCCGCCGGCGCCGAGCACGCGCGCGGCTTCCTCTTCGTCGCTGCCCTGGGCCTGCATCAGCGGAATGAGCTCGCGCGCCACAAACGGCAGGGTGATGAAGATGGTCGCCAGCACCAGACCGGGTACGGCAAAGATGATCTTGACGTTGTGCGCCTGCAGCCACGGCCCAAACCAGCCCTGGGTGCCGAACAGCAGCACGTAGACCAGGCCGGAGATGACCGGCGAGATCGAAAACGGCAGATCGATGAACGCACCCAGCAGCGCCTTGCCGCGAAACTCGAAGCGCGCCATCGCCCATGCTGCGGCCACGCCAAACACGATATTCAGCGGTACGGCGATCACGGCCACCAGCAGGGTCAATCGAATCGCGGAGAGCGCTTCGGGCTGCTTGATCGCAGCGAGATACAAGCGCAGGCCCTGGCGAAACGCCTCGACGAAAACCACGCTCAGCGGCAGCACCAGAAACACCGCGAGAAAGCTGGCGGCGACAAGTATCAGCAGCGCGCGGCCGATTTTTCGCGGCCAGTGCGGCTTGCGTTTTTGCAGCGTCGTGGTCGCCGACGATGCCGACGATGCATTGACCGAAGCGGCCGTCATCGCGTCTGCTCCGCCCAGCGCCGGCTCCAGCGCTGCAGCAGCGAGATGACGATCAGCAGCACGAACGAGGCGATCAGCATCACCATGCCCAGGGCGGCGGCGCCGGCGTAGTCGAACTCCTCCAGCTTCTCCACGATCAGCAGCGGCGCGATTTCCGAACGCATCGGGATATTGCCGGCGATGAAGATCACCGAGCCGTATTCGCCCACCGCCCGGGCCAGCGCCAGCGCAAAGCCGGTCAGCAGGGTTGGCACCAGCATTGGCAGGATGACCCGGCAAAAGGTTTGCTGATGCGAGGCGCCGAGACTTTCGGCTGCTTCTTCCACGTCGCGGTCCAGCGACTCCAGCACCGGCTGCAGCGTGCGCACCACGAAGGGAAAGCCGACAAACACCATCGCCAGAATGACACCCGGTGGCGCGTAGGCGATCTGGATGCCGTGCGGCACGAGCCACTGTCCCAACCAGCCGTTGGGCGAATAGAGCGTGGTGAGCGCGATGCCGGCAACCGCCGTCGGCAGCGCAAAGGGCAGGTCGATAAGCGCATCAAAAATGCGTCGTCCCGGAAAGCGATAGCGCACCAGCACCCACCCGACCAGCAGCCCGATCGCGGCGTTGATCAGTGCCGCCAACGTCGCACCGACAAAGCTCAGCTTGAGTGCGGCGAGGGTGCGCGGCGAACTCAGCAGGCGGATCAGGCCGTGCAGGCCGATACCGGAGGCCTTCCAGGCCAGCGCCGCCAGCGGCAGCAGCACGATCAATCCCAGATACGTCAGCGCATAGCCCAGGCTGAGCCCGAAGCCGGGCAGGATGCGCCGACGCATGCGTGTCAGTGCCCCGGGCCGATCTGGTCGAAGATCGCGCCGTCGGCGAAGAACTTCGCCTGCGCCTGACGCCAGTCGCCAAACACGTCGCCGATGGTGAACGTGTTGACCTTGGGAAACTGCGTGGCGAACTGCGCCGACACGGCGGCGAGCCGGGGACGATAGAATCTCTTCGCCTCAATTGCCTGGCCTTCCGGCGAGTAGAGAAATTTTATGTAGGCCTCGGCGACGGCGCGGGTACCGTGTTTGTCGACGTTGCTGTCGACGACCGCGATCGGTGGTTCGGCCAGAATGCTGATGGAAGGCACCACGATGTCGAACGTGCCCTTGCCCATCTGCTGCTGCGCCATCAGCGCCTCGCTTTCCCACGCTACAAGGACATCGCCCACACCGCGTTGCGCGAACGTATTGGTGGCGCCGCGCGCGCCGGTGTCCAGCACGGGCACGTGCTGATACAGCGCCTGCACGTAGGCCTTGGCCCTGGCCTCATTGCCGCCGGGCTGCTTCAGCGCATAACCCCATGCCGCGAGAAAATTCCAGCGCGCGCCGCCGGAGGTTTTCGGGTTCGGCGTGACCACCTGGATACCGGGCTTGATCAGGTCGGCCCAGTCCTTGATGCCTTTGGGATTGCCCTTGCGCACCAGGAAGACGACGGTGGATGTGTACGGCGATGCGTTGTCGGCCAGGCGGGTCTGCCAGTTTTTCGCCAGCAGGCCGTGGTCGGCCACCGCATCAATGTCGTAAGCCAGCGCCAGCGAGACGATATCCGCCGGCAAGCCATCCACCACCGAGCGCGCCTGCTTGCCGGAGCCGCCGTGTGACATCTGCACGGTCACGTCATCGCCGTGCTGGGCTTTCCACTGCGCTGCAAACGCGGTGTTGATGTCGCGATACAGCTCGCGCGTGGGGTCGTAGGAGACGTTGAGCAGCGTCACGTCTTTTGCATGCACAGCTCCGACCAAGGACATGCCGATCAGCGCCAGTATCAACTTGCTTTTTTTCATGGTTATCTCCCTTCGGCACACGGCAACGCTCAGCCTAACCGACGTTACCCATACCGGGAAATTGCCAGGCTTCATGTGCTTATGCCCGGTGCGAATGTGGGATGTTCTCGAATATGCGCGTCTTCAGCTCCGATCATGGGGGGCGCGGCATGATCGGAGCTGTTTCACTAGAGTCTCAAGACTCGTCGCAGCCGAACGGGTGCTAATGCATGAGAGCTTGATCTATAGCCTGCTTCGCCAGTGGAGCCATCACGGCGTAACCGGCAGGATTCGGGTGCAAGCCATCCTGGGAATACTCCTTTTTTAGCGCATGGTTTGCATCAAGCATCGCGGAATAGTAGTCAAGATAGATCATGTGCTCGTGCCGCGTGTAGGATTTGATCCAGGCGTTGAGGGCGAGAATCTTCTGCGTGGGTCGATCCGACGAGATGTTGATACCCGCGTAATCGTTGACAGGCGTTATCGATGCCATGACGACCCGGATACCGTTCGCCCTGGCCAATTGGGCCATGGAAGTCAGGTTATCTTCGATCATGCCAAGACAGCTTGGATCGGGATTGTCGGCAATATCATTCGTACCGCCGAGAATGACCACGACCTTGGGCTTCAGTGCGATGACGTCCTGACGGAATCGGACCAGCATTTGTGCCGTGACTTGTCCGCTGATGCCACGATTGACGTAGGGTTTGCCGGGAAAAAACGTATCGCTGCCATGACCCCACATGTCGGTAATGGAATCTCCCAGGAATACGACCCGCGGATTACCGGCTTTGGGCGCGGGCAAGCTGGCGTTTTCTTTCCTGTAACGCTCAAGCTGCGGCCATTCGGTCAGCGACTTTGCCAGCGCCATCAAGTTAAGCGGTGGAGCACTTGACGATGGCCCTGGCGTCTGGGGAAAAGACAGGCTGGAGTAGAAAACAGCAGCGATCAAAGTAAGTATTCTTTTCATCTGTACGGCCATCAGTCAGTTAAGTCCGGCTCGAAGAAGCTCCAGCGTATGTCGTCGAACTCGGCTTTCATCGCCCGCTCGACGGTATTGATTGCCTCGATCAAGCCGCGCGCGTCGGCAGTCGGCGCCATCAGTGCCTTGACCGCAACCATCACGTCCGGGCCCATTTGCAGGGTGATCAGGTTCAGTACCTGGGACACTTCGGGACGCGCTTGGAGGAACGCCATCAGCTCGGCGCGGCGCTGCGGTTCCACGCCCTGGCCGATCAGCAGCGCTTTCACTTCGATCGCCAGCAGCACGGCCACCACCACCAGCAGCGCGCCGATCGCGACCGTGCCGATGGCGTCGTAGATCATGTTGCCGGTGAGCATGGTGGCGCCGATGGAAACGGCGGCGAAGCACAGGCCGAGCAGGGCGGCCAGATCCTCGCCGAAGATCACCAGCAGCTCGCTCGAACGCGTCTCGCGGAACCAGCGCCACAGGCTGCGGTTGCCGCGCGCCTTGTTCACTTCGACCAGGCAGCCGCGCATGGAAATGCTTTCGGCGACGATGCCGAACACCAGCACGCCCAGCGCCAGCCACGGCCACTTCAGCGGCTCGGGGTTGGTCAGCTTGTGCACGCCCTCGTACACCGAAAACATGCCGCCCACCGAGAACAGCAGGATCGCCACCAGGAACGACCAGAAGTACAGCGCGCGACCCCAGCCCAGCGGAAACTCCGACGACGCCGGCCGCTTGGCCTGGCGCATGCCGAGCAGCAGCAGGCCCTGGTTGCCGCAGTCGGCGAGCGAGTGCACCGCTTCGGCCATCATCGCGCCGGAGCCGGTCACGAACGCCGCCACCAGCTTGGTCACGAAAATGGCGAAGTTGGCGCCAAGGGCGAGGAAGATCGCCCGCAGCGAATTGGCATTACCCGACATGCGAGGTCCTTTGATCGAAAAAGGCGCGGCGGCGGCGCCGGCGGTTCGTGGCGCTGTTCATCATCAATGGAAGCCGACACCCACGCCCAGCCCGAAGCTGACGTTGTTGCGACCCTGATCCAGCTCCTTGCGCGTCCACACGTGCGACTGCGTGGCGTTGACCAGCGGGAACACGTAGTTCGCTTCGCCGACCTTGCCGGCGCGGGTGCCGTTGAGCTTGCCGCTCACCGTCATCAGCGAACCGCTCGGGTAGTCCAGCGGCTCGACATAGCCGGACAGCGCCACGATAAAGCGGCCGTTGCCGCTGTCGTTCGGCTTGGGGCGCTGCGAGTTGTCCAGCGGGTAGGCCAGCACTTCGACTTCGCTGTGGTCGGCCAGATTGGTGACGTGCACGATGCGGCCACCCCAGATCACGTCGCCGCTGGTGTAGCGTTCGGGCGTCTGCGCCACCTGCATGGGCGTCACGATCACGGCGCCCGGTACCGGCTTGTAAATAGGCGCTGGCGCGCACGCGGCGAGCGCGATAACGGCGAGGGGGCCGAACCATCGACTGAAGCGGAAAGCATTGCGGCGCATGGTGAACTCCGTCAAACGTGTGGGAAGGTTCGAGCTGTTCGCGTTGGCGTGGTCGCATCGAACAGCCGTGCCTGAAAAGCTACAACAAGATGCGTCGGAAGAGCGTGTATCGCCCGCCATGCGATCAGTGCGCCACCGCTGCGTATTGCCCGTTCAGCGTGGCCGGCGCGTGCGCGGCTCCGGCGTGACCCGCGAGCGCGGCATCGGGCTGGCGACCGGCACCGCGTCGCCCTCCTGCAGCAGCCAGTCCAGCTTCCATTCGGCCGGGTGATCTTTCGACAGCAGGCGCGCCATCGCGCGCAGCGAGTCGCGCAGCACGTCGTCGAGTTTCCACGGCGCGTTCAGAATCACCATGCCAGAACCGTTCAGCCGCAGCGGCGAGTCGTCCGGATGCACCAGCAGCTCGGCGCGCAGCACGCGCCTGGCGCCGCTGCGCGGCAGCCAGCGCAGGAACGGCTGCACCTGGCTGCGCAGCTTGATCGGATACCAGATCGCATAGACGCCGGTGGGCCAGCGCTGCATGCACAACTTGATCGCCTGTTCGAGCTGCTTGTATTCGGCCTCCTGCGCCTCGTACGGCGGATCGATCAGCACCAGGCCGCGTTTCTCTTTCGGCGGCAGCAGCGCTTTCAAAGCCTCGTAGCCGTTGCGCTGGTGCGTGTGGATGCGTTCGTCGCGATGGAACAGCTCGGCCAGCAGGCCGGCTTCGGTGGGATGCAGTTCGCACAGCTGGGCGCTGTCGTCGGCGCGGATCGCCTGGGCGATCTGCAGTGGCGAGCCGGGGTAGAGCTTCAGCCCGTCCTCGTTGCCCGGAATGGCCAGCACGCTGTCGAGCCAGCGGCGCAGCAGCGGCGGCAGCGCGGCGG
>CBAAAD010000074.1:0-9724 GCA_964658785.1 uncultured Methylobacterium sp. | reverse complement strand
TGGTGCTCAACGCCGTCCGATGAAGCTTCCAGAAACAGCCACGACTCGGCTGAGCGACTGAGCCGCACGACGGATCGTCATGAACGTTTTCCTTCGTCCTGTCTTGAGCGTACGGGGGACCGGAGCCGGCTATTTGCAGAAGCGCGTGTCTCGCAACAGAAAACACCACCGGCCACAGAGGAGCTTTTGCCCTGCCTGCCTTGTACTTTGACGAAGAACACCACCAAAGCTACTATTTGTGGCGGAGATGGCATGCCTCCTTGAACCGCGTCAGGGGCAACCCGGACGCTGATGATGCCTACACGATCCTGGAACGGGATGTGTAGGCGTTTTTGTATTTGCGCCCTGCATGCTCGACCAGGCGAATTTCTTTCGAGCCAGCAGGTCGTATGCGCAAACTCAAATCCTTCGAACAATGGGCCTTACTGCCGTACATCGGCAAGTGGCTGATCATTGCCTCGCTCTCGGCGTGCCTCGCAGGCACAGCGTCTTCGTTCTTCCTTATCGCACTGGATTGGGCCACCGCCTATCGAGTCGCGCATCTGTGGATTATCTGGCTGCTGCCCGTGGCCGGCTTCGTCGTCGGCTGGGCCTATTACAAAATGGGCCGCCCGGTAGAAGCGGGCAACAACCTCATCATCGATGAAATTCACGATCCGAAGAAGGTCATTCCTCGGCGCATGGTGCCCTTGGTCTTTATTGGAACCGTGCTCTCACATCTGTTCGGGGCGTCCGTTGGCCGCGAGGGAACGGCCGTCCAAATGGGCGGCGCCCTGGCCGATCAGCTAACCGCTCTTTTTCGACTCGAGCGCGAAAATCGGCGCATCGTTTTGATGACCGGCATCAGCGCGGGGTTTGCCGCTGTCTTCGGCACGCCATTGGCGGGCGCCATTTTTGGCCTGGAGGTTCTGGCCATTGGCCGCATGCGGTATGACGCGCTCTTTCCTTGCGTTATCTCGGGAATCGTTGCCGATCAGGTCGCCCATGCCTGGGGCATACATCACACGCACTACGTCATCAACGCCATCGCCGCGCTCAATTTCCAGAGCGTCATGTCTGTGGTTATAGCCGGCATCATTTTTGGCCTGATCGGAATGATGTTCGCTACCGCTACGCACCGACTGGGCGCTCTCATGAAACAGCTTCTGCCCTACGCGCCGCTGAGGCCCGTAGCGGGCGGCCTCGTTATTGCGACGGCGGTGTGGGCGCTGCACGCTTACCAGTACATCGGCCTGGGCATTCCTGCCATTGTCGCCGCGTTCGATCATCCCATCGCACCATGGGACTTCGCCGGCAAGTTTGCTTTCACCGTGGTGTCGCTAGGCACGGGCTTCAAAGGTGGCGAGGTCACGCCGCTGTTCTACATTGGCGCGACCTTGGGCAACGCCCTCGCACCCTTGCTGCACCTGCCTTACGCCATGCTCGCCGGGCTGGGCTTCGTGGCCGTGTTTGCCGGTGCCGCCAACACCCCGCTGGCCACCGTGCTGATGGCGATCGAACTGTTCGGGCCTCAGATCGCGCCGTTTGCGGCTATTGCATGCATCGCCAGCTATTTGTTCTCGGGGCATACGGGCATCTATCACGCCCAGCGCGTAGGACGCAGCAAACATCGTTTCCACTTGCCGGAGCATTTGAGGATTTCCGAAGTGCCCGCCTACGAGCGGTCAATAAAAAAAGAAGCCACGTCAGCGGATAACCGGATCGAGGAAAATACATGAAAGACCTTGCCGCACTACGGCTGTACTTCCCCAACGCGACTCGCGCCAACGCCACCAAATTTTGGCACCGCCTGAGCGCGCCGGCGCTGGCCAACCACTTGATCGAAGTTGCCGCACGCGACGGCATCGAGCAGGCGCTGTTTCATCATGTCGATGCTGGGTTCCTCAAGGGTCACCGGATAAGCCGACACCATCTGGAACTGACGAGCATGCAGCACCCGCAGTGCATCGAGCTGGTCGATTCCGAGGAGGCACTGCGCAAGTTCGTCGCCAAGCATCACAACGAGCTTCAAAAGGTTCGAGCGGTGCTCTTCAAGTGCGAGCTGCCTCTGGATCATCCGGCCGACCTGAAAGAAAACGAAGCCACCGCCTGATTCCGAATCTCACACGTCGAAGAAAATCGAATGAATGGTTTCGAGCTGTTTTCTGCACCGCAGGAAAACGAGACACGAGGAAAAGCCGGAAGGACTGAGAATATGTAAACGGCCTGTGCCCAGGACAGATTCGATCAGGTGCAGGTGAGCACGTTTTAACTGATCGATCCGCCGGGGCACCGAGAGACTGGCGACTAGGTAATCGGCACTTCACCCACGATATTGGGCCGGTCGGCGCCGAGCCAGCGGTACAGCGCGCCGCCGATCAGGCCACCGACGATGGGCGCTACCCAGAACAGCCACAGCTGGCTGATGGCCGCGGCGCCCGCGAACAGCGCCACGCCGGTGGAGCGTGCCGGGTTGACCGAGGTGTTGGTGACCGGAATGCTGATCAGGTGAATCAGGGTCAGCGCCAGACCGATGGCCAGCGGCGCAAAACCTGCCGGCGCGCGTCCGTGCGTGGCGCCCATGATCACCACCAGAAACATCGCCGTCATCACCACCTCGCACAGCGCCGCAGCGGTCAGCGCGTAACCGCCCGGCGACATGGCGCCGTAGCCGTTGCTGGCGAAGCTACCCGCCGCGTTGGGATCGATCGCGAAGCCGGGCGCGCCGCTGGCAATATGTAGAAGTATCGCGCCGGCAACAACGCCGCCGATGACCTGCACCACCACGTACGGCACCACGTCGCGCACCGGGAAGCGCCCGCCCGCCCATAGCCCGATCGTCACCGCCGGATTGAAATGCGCGCCGGAGATGTGGCCGAACGCGTACGCGCCGCTGACCACCGTCAGGCCGAACGCCAGCGACACGCCGAGCAGACCAATGCCCAGCGGATTGCCCGGCCCACCGAACTTGGCCGCAAGCACCGCACTTCCACATCCACCCAGCACCAGCCAGAACGTGCCCAGAAACTCGGCAACGAGTCGCCCTAGCATGACGCGTACTCCCCAGGACGGACCGGCCCAGCGCCAGTCCAATCCGCGCACTTTGCGCCCGCGCAAAGCGGTCCGCAATAGTGCGCTTGCACCGGGTCGATACCTGCCTCAGCACTAAACCATCAGGGCAACAATCACCGGCGATGCCCCGATGTCGAAGCGTCGAATCAACGCTCGTCGGCGGCCGCGATCTGCTTCTTTCGGTACTGGCCCTGCATGTCGAACATCCAGCCGGGATATTCGGGCGGCAGCGCGCTGACCTTGTCGAGCGCGGCCAGTTCGTCGGCGTCGAGCTTCACCTCGGTGGCGCCGATATTGTCATCGAGCTGTTCGATTTTCTTGGCGCCGATGATCACGCTGGTCACCGCCTTCTGATGCAGCAGCCATGCCAGGGCAATCTGCGCCACCGATACGCCGCGCTTGTCGGCCATGCCGCGCATCGCATCGATGCAGTCGTAGCCGCGCTCCTTGTTCACCGGCGGAAAGTCGAAGCTGGCCCGACGGCTGCCCTGCTCGCGTTCCTTGTCGCGGCCGTATTTGCCGCTGAGCAAGCCGCCGGCCAGCGGGCTCCACACCATCAGACCCATCTGCTCGCTGGTCAGCGCAGGAATGATCTCGCGCTCGAGATCGCGGCCGGCCACCGTGTAATACGCCTGCAGCGACTGGAAGCGCGAAAGCCCGTGTTTTTCAGAAATACCCAGCGCCTTGACGATCTGCCAGGCCGCCCAGTTGGATACGCCCACATAGCGCACGTGACCATGCTGCACCAGGTTGTCCAGCGCGCGCACGGTTTCCTCGATCGGCGTGGCGGCATCGAAACCGTGCACCTGATAAAGGTCGATATGGTCGAGCTGCAGTCGCTTCAGGCTGGCTTTGACGCCGTCCTGAATATGGTGGCGGGTGAGCCCGCGGGAATTCACGCCCTTGGTACCGGTCTCGCCGAAGACCTTGGTCGCCACGATCACATCTTCGCGCGGCACTTTCAGATTCTTCAACGCCTGGCCGGTCATGATCTCCGACTGGCCAACCGAATAGACGTCGGCCGTATCGATGAAATTGATGCCGGCCTCGAGCGCGCGGCCAATCAGTCTGTCGGCATCGGCCTGTTTCAGGTTGCCGATCTTGCTCCACATTTCGCCTTCGCCACCGAAGGTCATGGTGCCCAGGCAGAGTTCGGAAACGAAGACGCCGGTATGGCCGAGTTTGTTGTAACGCATGGCATGCATTCCTGTGTGAGTGTCGTACGGTGGGAGGGCGCTTTTCAAAAAGCGCGCGTTCTCACCGTTGGAAAATTTACGGGGAAATCTGCCGAGTCGGCATGATCAGCGACTCCTGCATATTGACGTGCGCCGGCTGGGCGAAGGCAAACACCAGCGCGTTGGCGATGTCTTCCGCGTGCAGCGCATCAATGGAGTCGCGCCGCTCCTTCATCTTGTCCGCCGGCACGTTGAAGCCCCAGTTGGTATGCACGGAGCCGGGTTCGATCAGCGAGACGCGAATGCCTTCGTCACCGAGCTCCTTGCGCAGCGCATCGTGAAAGCCCACCACCGCGAACTTGGTCGCGTTGTAGACCGACCAGCCGGCGATGCCGTAGCGACCGCCAACGCTGGATACCGTGCTGATCATCGCGCCCTTGCGACCGCGCATCAGCGGAATCGCCAGCTGGGTGCAGTTGAGTACGCCGTAGAGATTCGCGTCGATGGTCAGCTTCCATTCCTCGCGCGTGCTTTTCTCGAACGGATTGTTGTAGCCCACGCCGGCATTGTTGAAGAGCAGATCGATGCCACCGAACTCTTTCTTTACCTCGGCGAAGACCTTTGCGATCGCCGCTTCATCCGCCACGTCGGCGACTTTCACCACCGCACGATCGCCGAGCTCCCTGGCCAAAGCATCGAGCTTGTCTTTGCTGCGCGCCACCAGCACCACCTTGACGCCCTCTTCCACCAGCGCCTTCGCGGTTGCCTGGCCGATGCCGCTGGACGCGCCGGTGATAACGGCGACGCTGTCTGTGAGATCTCTGAATTTCATGCGTGGGTTCCTTGGACTGGTTCAATGGCTACCGCGTGTGCTTCGCGCCAACGTCGAAAACATCGGGAGCGCGTTCGGCGTAGCGCCGCATTGCCTGTACGCGCAGCCGACGACTTCGACAATTTGTCTGCCAAGTGTGCCCAGGTACCCGTATGCGTCATGTGACTCGTGCGCACGCAGGCAGTTCGCGCCTTGGGCGGGCGCAAAAGCTTGCCACGGCACGGCGCCCCGGTAGCGGGCCGGGCGTTTGAATGAAGACTTGCGTTGGTTCTATCGCCTGACCGGGTCGTCAGAGCATGCGCTTGAGCGTGTTGTCACGCCGGCCAAAGTGATGCCATAACGCCGCGGCAATATGCAGGCCGATGACGTAGTAGAAGATCGTGCCAATGCTGCCGTGAATGTCTTCCAGCTGATGCGAGAGCGTCGGGTTAGGCGTCCCCACGAACGATGGCAGCAGGGTCACACCGAAAAGCTTCACCGCTTTTCCACCGAGCTGCAGTGTCACGATGCCGAGGATCGGCTGCACCAGCAAAAAAGCATACAGCGCCATGTGCGTCAGCTGGCTAAACAGTTCCATTGCGTAAGGCAGCGCAGGCACGATCGGCGGGCGACCGCTGCGCAGGCGCAATAAACCTCTTGGCAACACCAGCAGCAGCACGGCGATACCCGCCGTGAAATGAGCCGCCTTGATATTGGTCCGCAGGAAACTCCCCTTTGGAAAGAGTTCGAACACGTTGATGAATAGATAGGCAAGCAGCACCAGAACAAACACTGTCCAGTGCATGTATCTCACGGCAACGGCGTAGCGCGATCGTGGCTCGATGGTGGCCAAGGTATATCCCCACAAAAGTCATCGCCAGAAAAGTCGGCAAGCCACTATCCAACCGGCAACTTTGCGATTGCTTAGCGGCGCCTACGCCTGCGACAGCGATGCCGCCACGCGTCCCACCTCGGCCAACACCGCATTGCGTGAGGCGGCGTCCGCCGACGAGCCCGCGTAATAAGCCGTGACCAGCAGCGGCCTGCGCTGCGGAGGATAAAGAATGGCGACGTCGTTGGTCTCGTTCTGCGCGCCACTGCCGGTCTTGTCGCCGATCGACCAGCCTGCCGGCAAACCCGCACGCAGCTTGTCGGCACCGGTCGTGCAGGCGCGCAGCCATGCGAGCAGCTGCGCGCGCGAAGCATGCGAGAGCACATCGCCAAGCAGCAGCTTTTGAAGCGTGGCGAGTGCCGCATTCGGCGTCGTGGTGTCGCGGATATCGCCCGGGCTGGCAACGTTGAGCTCGGGTTCGGTACGATCCAGCCGCGTCACCGCATCGCCCATGCCGCGGGCGAACAACGTGACAGCCGCCGGACCGCCCATGCTCGCCAGCAGCAGATTCGCTGCGGTGTTGTCGCTCACGGTAATAGCAGCCGCGCACAACTCGGCCACACTCATACCCGGGGGACCGACGCGATAACGGGTGACGGGTGCGTAGCTCAACAGCACATCCGTGCCGAACACCACGCGCCGATCCAGCCGCTCGATGCCCCGATCGACCCGCGCCAGCACGGCCGCCACGGCCAGCAGCTTGAACGTGCTGCACATGAGAAAGCGCTCGTCACCACGGTGCGCCACGCGACGTCCGGAGCCGGTATCGAGCATGGCGAAGCCCAGCTTTCCACCGTGCAAACGTTCGAGCGCATCCAGTCGCAGCATCGCTTCGTCATGTCTTTCCGTGAGGGCAAATGCCGGACGTAGCGCCAGCGCCGACATGGCGAGCAGTGACCTCTTCAACAGGCTTCGACGATTCACGCGTGGCTCCGATGGCATGGTTTGCTGCAATGGGCGATACGTCATTCGCGCCGCACCCCACCTTGGCTTACACGACGGTCCTTTGAACGCCCGTATCATGGCAATCCGAGGGCAAGCGACGTCGGTGCCAACGGCTCGCAGCGCCATCAGAAGGCCTCAGGTAAACCGCCCAAGCAGCTTCAGACCTGACGGATCCACGGTAAAATTTCCGACCTGCAAACCCGTTACAGTGTCGACCTGATCACCACCCTATCGCGAATCCTCCAGACATAAGGCCGTCACAACACACCATGAAACGGCTACGTTTTTCCGGGATTGCGCTCATGATGACGTTGATCGCCGCGCTCGCTTCACCGGTGTCGGCATCGACCAACATTGGCGACACCGCCAAAGGCGTGACGTTTTTTTATCTCAACGGGGGTAGCGAGGATTTTCCGTGGGTGCTCACCCATCAGCACGAACCCGAGGTACGCGCCAGGATCGATGCCCTTCTCGCGCGCTACCGCAACGCCGGGGTCAACTGGATACGCCTGCTGATATCGCATGACTATTTCTCCGACGGCGAGGTCGAACCGGTTCCCAGTGCAGCGCTGATAAGCAAGGTCAACGACTTCATCGCCATCACGCACACCGGCGCCAACGCCGGGCACTTTCATGTGGAAGTCGTACTGACGACACACCGCGATGCGCACGGCTTATACACCGATGTGCCGCCGTATACCCATGACAAGCGCTGGCTGCAAAGCTGGATCGATCATCTCGATTACACCAATCTTGGCATGATCATGCTGGCCGGCGATCTGTCGCCGTGCTATCTGTCCGGCTGCTACGGCGACAGCAACGCGGCGCAGCCTCTGCCGATGAACCACGGTGAATGGATTACATCGATCTGGGCCTGGAAGCAGGCGCACCGGCCCAACCTGATCGCCTCGTACGAAGTCATCGGCGTACAGAGCCTGAGCGACAACAATCCCGCCCTGATCAGGAAACTCGCGCTCTGGATGGACGTCCATACGCCGACCAACCCGGTGATGGCCGCGTCACTCTACGTCTCGCTTCCGCCCGGCGCGACCTCTCGGAGCTATGCGGAAGCCACACATGCCATCCTCCAATCCTACGCGTCCGCATCGCACAGGGCGCTGTGGATCGACGAATACGGCAAATCGGTTGGCGGCCAATGGACTACGGACGACCAGCGCGCCGCCTATCAGGGCTTTCTTCGCGCCAGCCTGTGTCAGGCGCAGCCCCCTTACGCCGAGTTCGCCTGGGTGGGCGGGCGAGACTATCCGTACAAAGAGGGCGAATGGTTTGGTCTGGTCGACTCGTTCAATGGGGCCACGCCGTTGATGATGCCCGCCTGGAAAGACCTGACACTTTTCTACACAATGAAAAACTGCTCTTGAATGCAGGTCGCGCGACATCGGTAGCGCATGCCTGGATCAACCAACAGGGAACAGCATGATCATCGTGGTAATGGGCGTATCGGGTAGCGGCAAAACCACCATCGGGCAGTCCCTGGCCGACGCGTTCGGCTGGGATTTTCAGGAAGGCGACGCGCTGCATCCGCAGACGAATATCGACAAGATGAGCGCCGGCATGCCGCTCAACGACCAAGACCGCTGGCCATGGCTGGATCGCATCGCCGCCTGGATACGCCTTGAGGCCGAGCACGGTCGGCACGGTGTGGTGACCTGCTCGGCGCTGAAGCGCATCTATCGCGATCGCCTGGGAGGCGCGGCAGGCGGCGTTCGCTTTCTCTATATTCACGTGTCCCGGCCGGAGCTCGATCGCCGCACCCGGGAGCGTGTTCATTTCATGCCGACGTCACTACTCGACAGTCAGCTGCAGACGCTGGAGCGACCCGCCCCGGACGAGGATGCGCTGACCGTGTCGGGCGAAGACACCATCGACGCCATCATCGCCGCGGCTCGTGATTGGTTGAACGTTCCGCACGTTTAGCGAGTTTATGGTGGTGCAAAGTGCACTCTCCGCACAGCACCGACGCCACGGCCTACGACTTGGTCCAGGGCGTCCCGTCAGAATGGTCGCTTGCCATGGTGCTGTTGAGCTTGCTCAGTACCGCCGCGTTGCGGATGACTATCCCCAGCTACCAATGTTCGGTCGGCGACGCGGTCGAAAAATTCTCCGACCCGACGAGAGCCTGTGCGGGGGGAATGGCGCAGTCGGCCAGAATGAGCCTGGCAAGGATGCACAGCGACGTGTCGGTGCTCAAAGGTTCTTACGTTTAAAAACGTACGTGCTGAAAAGCGCCCCCGCCTCGACGGCAATCGAGCTCTCGGGCGACAGTCGCTCATCAGGTGGCCGCTGGGCCGCACTGCTGCGGCCGCGCCTTGGAGTGCTCCGCGCAGTCCCCATGTAATGACCACGCGCTCCTCCCTCTACCTGCAGGAAAAAACATGACCGACTCAACCGAACGCGCCGTACTCGCCGGCGGGTGCTTCTGGGGCATGCAGGAGCTGATCCGCAGCCAGCCGGGCGTCATCTCCACCCGCGTGGGCTACTCCGGCGGTGACGTGCCCAACGCCACCTATCGCAATCACGGCACGCATGCCGAGGCGATCGAGATTATCTTCAACCCGGCAGTGATCAGCTACCGCACCCTGCTGGAATTTTTCTTTCAGATCCACGACCCCAGCACGCCGAACCGCCAGGGCAACGACCGCGGCGTGAGCTATCGTTCGGCCATCTTCTACACCAGCGAAGAGCAGAAGGACGTTGCCGAGGACACCATCGCCGACGTCGATGCCTCCGGCCTGTGGCCGGGCAAGGCAGTGACCGAGCTGGCCCCGGTCGGCGATTTCTGGGAAGCCGAGCCCGAGCACCAGGACTATCTGCAGCACTACCCTACCG
>CBAAAD010000073.1:0-9735 GCA_964658785.1 uncultured Methylobacterium sp. | reverse complement strand
AGCCGCCGGAAGTCTTTCGCGGCCTGATGATTCCCTCGCCGCTGATGCGCCGTGTGATCGCCCACACGCTCGCTACGCCGCTGTCGATTCGCAGAGGTCCCAAAGTGCTGGCCTTTGTTTTCGGGCCGGAGCCGGTGCCCCACGATTTTCGAACCAAGGGCGGCGGTCTGCTTGGGCTTCGCCCGAACTGTTTCTATACGTCCTCGTCGGACATGCTGGCCACGGCCGAGGATCTGCCGACGATGGAAAGCCGGTATCCCACGCTGCAAATGCCCGTCGACGTGCTGTACGGCCGGCAGGATCAGATCCTCGATTACCGCCTGCACGGCGAAGCGCTGAAACAGAAGATTCCACATGCCACGCTGAAACTGGTCGATGGCGGTGGCCACATGCTGCCGGTCACCGTACCCGCGCTGACGACGGAATGGCTGCTGGCCATTGCCGATTCTGGCTCTGGCGTCTAGCGGAGGAACGCGCTCCGCTGCAAACAAAGCGGGTAATGATGGCGACGTGTTTCGCCATCGCAGCCAAAGACTAAGCGACGGAAAGTCCGTGCAGTTCGGCGCCATCGGGGTTCACCTTGAGCACTGAGCCGTGCTCGTACCAGTCGCCGAGCACAATGCGTTCGGCGGGCTGATGGTCAAGCTGCAGCGCGTGCAGCGCGGGTCGATGCGTATGGCCGTGAATCAGCCGCGTCACGCCGGCACGGCGAAGCGCCTGCTGCACGGCGTCGGCGTTGACGTCCATGATGCTTTCCTGGGTCGCGCCGGTATGCGCGCGGCTATCTTCGCGCGCCTTGGTGGCGAAGGCGCGGCGCGCCTCCAGTGGCATCGCAAGAATCTGGGCCTTCCACTGGGGCGTGCGCACCTGCTGGCGGACCGTTTGATAAGCCACGTCATCGGTGCACAGCAGATCGCCGTGCATCAGCAGCGTGGGGCGACCGTACAGATCGTGCACGGTGCCGTCGTCGAGCAACGTGAGGCCGGCGCGCTGTGCAAATGCTGCGCCGAGCAGAAAGTCGCGATTGCCGGCTATGAAATACACCGGCACGCCGGCATCGCGTACCGCGCGTATCGCCGTGGCGATGCGCTGCGGCAGTTCGGCGTCATCATCGTCACCGATCCACGCCTCGACCAGATCGCCGAGGATGTACAGCGCATCGGCGTGGCGCACTTCATCGCTGGCCAGATAGTGTTCAAACAGCGCAGTGATCGGCGGACGCGATGGATCCAGATGGAGGTCGGCGATAAACAGCGTGGCCATCGTGCGTGCTGTCCTTAGTGCTTCGCGGCTTTCTTGGGCGTCTTGGCGGCATCGGCTGCAGCGGCGCTGTCCGCGCCGGCCGGGGATTCTTCGCCGACGACGCGGGCGCTGTTGATCACGACCAGCGGATTGGGCACGTCGGCCGCAAAGGGTCCCAGTCCGCGCGTGGGCAGTGCGGCGATTTTGTCGACGATGTCCATCCCTTTGATGACCTTGCCGAAGACCGTATAGCCCCAGGTCAGGCCGCTCTGGTTGCCGGTGAAGTCGAGCCGGCGGTTGTCGACGAGATTGAAAAAGAACTGCGAGGTGCCGGAGTTCGGATCGGCGCCGCGCGCCACCACCAGCGTTCCGCGCAGATTGGACAGGCCATTGTCCGCTTCGCTGGCAACCGCCGATCGGGTGCGCTTGGGCTGCAGGTCGCGCGTATACAGGCCGCCCTGCACCAGGTAGCCGGGGATTGCCCGATGCATCACGGTGCCGTCGTAAAAGCCGTCGCGCACGTACTGCAGGAAATTGGCCACGCTTTTGGGCGCCTTGTCCGGGTACAGCGCCACGGTGATGTCGCCCTGCGAGGTGTGCAGTACAACGTCCGGTGCCGCCGCGACGGGCGCGGGGGCCGCTGGCGCCGGTTTGGCGACCTGTGCCGCGAGCGTCAGCGGCGCGATGAGCATCAAGGTGGCAAGCAGGGATTTGAGCATGGGCATCAGGTATTTTTGGCGTTCGGACATGATAACCGCACGCTGTCGGCATGGTTCATGAAAGCGGGTCTTTCAACGGCTTGACAGCTCGAGCTTCAGTCCGAGCTCGGCCATGGGCGGCTGCTCCTGCTGCAGATCGGATTCGCTCAGCGGATGCTGTTCAAACCAGCTCAACGGCAGGGTAAGGCGCAGTTTTTGGCTGGTGGCGACCAGGCGCATCGGTGGCAGCGATTCGGCGCGACGAGCGCGGCGAAACAGTACAGCCAGGCGCAGCAGCGCCGTGATGTAGCGCGCCAGCGCCCGATGGCGCAGTGGCAGCATGAGGACCAGCGCCTTGTCCGGTTTGCGCCGATGCATTTCAACCACGGCGGCGAGCAGCTGCTGCTCCTGCCGTGAAAAGCCGGCCAGGTCGGCGTGGCGCAGGATATAGGCGCCATGATGGTGATGCTGGCTGTGCGCGATGGCGAGGCCGATTTCATGCACGCGCGCGGCCCATGACAGCCACTCGCGCGCATCGGCGTCGAGCTTCCACGCCTTGGCGACCTGGTCGAACAGCATGAGTGCGGTGGACTCCACCCGCCTTGCCTGCGCGCGATCGACGCCATAGCGCGTTGCCAGCGCATCGATGCTGGCCGTGCGCGGGTCACTGCCGCCAGCGCGGCCGATCAGGTCCCACATCAGCCCTTCGCGCATCGAGCTTTCACACACGCGCAGCCGTTCGATGCCCAGGGCCGCAAATGCCGCCTCGAAAATCACCACGCCGCCGGCGAATACCGCGGCGCGGTCTTCGACCAGGCCAGGCAATTTGAGCAGGCTGACCTGACCCTGTTCGAGAATCGCTTCGCGCAGCGATGCCAGCGACGCGGGCGTGATGCCGTCGTCAGACAGTTTCATCGCCTGCACGACCGCGCCGATCGACTTGGCGGTGCCGGACGAGCCGTAGGCGTCCTGCCAGCCGGCCTCGCGATACTCTTCGTCGAACTGCTGCAGCAGCACGCCGATTTCGCTGCGCGCGCGCTGCCAGCGCTTGCGGGTGAGCTTGCCGCCGGGGAAAAACCGCAGCGTCGACGCAATGCAGCCGGCCTGCACGCTTTCCGTATGCAGCGGCGCCAGGCCGCGGCCGATGATGAACTCGGTGCTGCCGCCGCCGACGTCGATGATCAGCCGCGGTTCGCGCGAGGCGGGCAGGTCGTGCGCGGCGCCGAGAAAAATCAGCCGGCCTTCCTCGCGCCCGGAAACCACTTCAATGGGATGACCGAGCGCCGCTTCAGCCGCGCTCAAAAAGGTTTGCGGCGAGGCGAGCCGGCGCACGGTGTTGGTAGCCACCGCGCGCACGCGCAGCGAGGGCAGGCCGGCAATGCGCTGGCCAAAGCGCGCCAGGCAGTTCATCGCTCGGGCGCGCCGTTCGGCGTCCAGCGTGCCGTCGGCGCGCAGGCCGGCGGCCATCCGTACGCTTTCGCGCAGTCGATCGATCACGCGGGGTTCGCCGTGCTCCATCCGCGCGACCACCATGTGGAAGCTGTTGGAACCCATGTCCACGGCGGCAATCAGTTCGCCGTCGCGGATCGGTGTCGGGTCGGATCCACTCACGTTGTGACTCCCTGTGCGATGCATGACGAATTCTCGCATGCAGGCGTAAGGCGAACGTTATCTATCGGCGAAAGGCATGGCGTAAAACCCGAAAAACTCACGGGCAGTATCGATCGAGCAAACGCTGCTGCGCGCTGAACGGCGGGTCGTTGCCGGGCTCCGCTCGCGTATAGCGACCTTCGCTGTCGAGCAGCCACGCCTGCGTGTTGTCCGCCAGGCTGCCGGCGAGGGTTTCATCGAACACCCGGGCAGAAAGTTCGGGATCGAGAATGGGAAACGCGATCTCGATGCGGCGCATCAGATTGCGCGCCATCCAGTCCGCGCTGGCGCAATAAAGCTCCGGCTCACCGTCGTTGGCAAACCAGTACACGCGGCTGTGGTCGAGACATCGGCCGATGATCGAGCGCACGCGAATGCGCTCGGAGATGCCGGGCAGGCCCGGTCGCAGCGTGCAGGCGCCGCGCACGATCAGATCGATTTCCACGCCGGCATGCGAGGCGCGATAAAGCGCCTCGATCACGTGCGATTCGTTCATCGCGTTGAGCTTGGCCACGATGCGCGCCGGGCGGCCGGCTTTCGCGTGTGCTGTTTCGCGCTCGATCTTGGCGACCAGGCCCGTGTACAGCGTAAACGGCGAATGCAGCAGGCAGTTGAGCTTGATCATCGGGCCCAGGCCCGACAGCTGCTGGAAGATCTTGTGCAGGTCTTCGCCGATGTCCGGGTTGGCCGTCATCAGGCCGATGTCGGTATAGGTGCGGCTGTTGATCTGGTGATAGTTGCCGGTCGACAGGTGCGCGTAGCGGCGCAGCCCGTCGCCCTCGCGCCGCACGATCAGCATCATCTTGGCGTGCGTCTTGTAGCCGACCACGCCATAAACCACCTGCACGCCCGCCTCCTGCAGGCGCACGGCGAGCTGGATATTCGCCGCTTCGTCGAAGCGCGCGCGCAGCTCGATCACCACGGTCACGTCCTTGCCGTTGCGCGCCGCGTCCACCAGCAGGCCGACCAGCGGGGTGTCCTCACCGGCGCGGTAAAGCGTCTGCTTGATCGCCAGCACCTGCGGATCGATGCTGGCTTGGCGCAGCAGATCGACCACGGCGGCAAAATTCTGATACGGGTGATGCAGCAGCACGTCGCGCTGGCTGATCAGGTCGAACTTGTTCTTCGCACCGTCGAGTGCCGCCGGCAGCTGCGGATTGAAGCGTGGAAACTTCAGCTCCGGCCGATCGAGCAGATCGTAGATCAGCTGCGCGCGGATGATGTTGACCGGGCCATCGCAGCGGTAGACGTCGGTGTCCTCCAGCTCGAAGTTGCGCGTCAGCATCGCGGTGATCGCCTTCGGGCAGTCGTTGGCGATTTCCAGCCGCACCGGACGCGCGTAGCCGCGGCCGATCAGCTCCTCGCTCAGCGCGTGCGCCAGATTTTCGACTTCCGCCTCTTCCACGATCAGCTCACTGTTGCGCGTGACGCGGAACTGATACGAGCCGACAACTTTAAAGCCGGGAAACATCAGATCGGTGAACGCCTGCAGCAGCTCGGCCAGAAACACGAAGTGATCGCCTTCGCCGCTGACCTCGTCCGGTAAGCGGATGATCCGCGGCAGCGAGCGCGGCGCGCGCACCAGCGCCATGTGGCCTTCGTGGCCGAACGCATCGCGGCCCTTCAGCACCACCGCGATATTCAGCGTCTTGTTGAGGATGCGCGGAAACGGATGCGAAGGATCCAGCCCCAGCGGCGACAGCACCGGCAGTACCTCGTGTTCGAAGTAGCCCTGCAGCCAGCGGCGCTGCTTCGGCGTCCACTGCTTGCGCGTCAGCACGTGCACGTTATGCGCGACGAGCTGCGGAATGAGGTGTTCCTGCCACGTTGAAAACTGCTCGGTGACCAGATCCAGCGCGCGCGCGCGAATTCTCGCAAGCAGTTCGCCCGATGTGATGCCATCGGGCCCCGGCGCCGAGGTGCCGTAGGTGTGGTGATGCTTGAGCATCGCCACGCGCACCTCAAAAAACTCGTCGAGGTTGTTGGCCACGATGCTCAGATAGCGCAGCCGCTCCAGGATCGGTACGCCGGGATCACGCGCCATCGCCAGCACGCGGAAATTGAATTCCAGCGTGGACAGCTCGCTGCTCAGATACAGGTCGGGTGCGCCTAAATCAACGGGCAGTGGTTTGATCGGCGGCGGGGAGGCGGGTGAGCGGCGTGGCATGCCGTCATTCTGGCCTATGCCGCCAGGCAAATACACACGGAGCGATGGCGCAGTTCAGCTCTCGTCGCTGCCGCCGGCGGTGAGCAGGCGTGCATTGCTGAAATGGCAGGCGAAGGTCGAGCCGACACCTGGCGTGCTTTCAATCTGTAACTGCGCCTGATGCAGATTGAGCACATGCTTGACGATCGAAAGGCCCAGGCCGGTACCGCCGCTGTCGCGCGAGCGGCTGGAGGAAATGCGGTAGAAGCGTTCGGTAAGCCGCGCAATATGCGAGGCAGGAATGCCGAAGCCGGTATCGGTGACCGAATACGCCGCGCCCAGCGGCGTGCGTCGCCAGCGGATGGTAATGCTGCCGCCGATGGGCGTGTAACGCACGGCGTTGCTGACCAGATTGGACAAGGCGCTGTGCAGATCTTTCGGTGAGCCGAGCAGGTCGGCTTCGGCGGTGGATTCCAGCGCGATCTGATGACGGCCCTGGCTGAGCGCTTCGGCCTCCTTGCGCACGGTGGCCAGCAGTGAAGCCATCGGCACACGCTCGTCGGCCACCTGATGCTGCGTTTCCAGTCGCGAAAGGGTTAGAAGATCTTCGACGATCTGGCCCATGCGCTTGGACTGCGCACGCATTTCGCTCAGCACCGGGGCGAGCTCGGGCACGTCTTCCGGATCGATGAGTTCGAGATAGCCGTGAATGACCGTCAGCGGCGTGCGCAGCTCGTGCGAGACGTTGGCGACAAAGTCGCGGCGGATCTGTTCCAGCCGGCTGAGATGACTGATGTCGCGTGCGAGCAGCAGATGCTGGCGGCGGCCGAACGGCAGCATGCTGACGTTGAGCTGGCTTTCCGGGTGCCCCGGCGCCATCACGTCGTTGATGGGTTCCAGTGCGCCGTCCTGCAACCAGCCGGAGAGATCCGATGTGGCCAGTCTCTGGTGCAGCAGGACACCGCGGTCGCGCGGCCGACGCAGCCCGAGCAGGTTTTCGGCGGCGTGGTTGAACCAGCGCACCTGCTGCTGCTGATCGAGCAACACCACCGCATCGGGAAGATGGCTGGCGGCGTTGCGCAAATCACGCAGGCTGGAGGCTATACGTCGGGAACGTGTCATGAAACGGTCATGCTGTAGAGGGCTGACGCCAGCGGGTGCGGGCATGATGGGCTGCGTTTGATGACGAATTCGAGTCAGCAGAAAGACGACTTCGAAAACCGCGACAAGCGCCACCCCTGCGGCAATGTGGCCGTCGGCAATCCAGCCCAGCAGCGCACCAGCCACAAGCGCTGCCGCCAGAGCAATCGACCATTTTGCGAACGATGTTGCGACAGGTTGTGCCATCAGGCGGCTTGCTGGCGAGCTTTCAAGGCTGGGCCACCAGCATCGGCAAAAGCTTGCGCTGCCGCAAGCCCGGCGCGCAGGTCAACGGCGACCGGATCGGGCACGCAAAGATGAGGCATGCCTGGCTTCAGGCGCTGACGGAAAACCGGTAGCCGGTGCCGCGAACGGTCTGCACCATCTCATCGAGCTTCCATGGTTCCAGCGTCTTGCGCAGTCGGCGGATGTGTACGTCGACCGTACGCTCCTCGACGTAGACGCTGCCGCCCCAGACGTGATCCAGCAGCTGGGTTCGCGAGTACACGCGCTCGGGATGGGTCATGAAAAAGTACAGCAGGCGATATTCCGTAGGGCCGATCGGCACCGCATCTTCGCCGGCAAACACGCGATGTGCGGGGCCGTCGATGCGCAGCCCGCCCAGTTCCACCATGCCTGAACCATCGTCGCCCTGGCTGCGACGAAGCACGGCCTTGATACGGGCGATGAGTTCACGGGTGGAGAACGGCTTCACGACATAGTCGTCAACGCCTGCCTCAAGCCCATTGACCCGATCCATCTCCTCACCGCGGGCGGTGAGCATGATGATCGGAATCTCGCGGCTCAGTTCTTCCTTGCGCATGCGCCGGGCCAGCTCCAGGCCGCTGGTGCCGGGAAGCATCCAGTCGAGCAGAATCAGGTCGGGCACCTGCTCGGCAATGGCCAGCTGAGCCGCGCGAGCGTCGGCAGCCTGCATCGCGTCCATGCCGGCCTTGCGCAGGGCAAACGCGATCATCTCGCGGATCGAGACTTCATCTTCAACGATCAAAATACGCTTGTGCACGCGGTGCTCTGCCGGTGGCTTGTGACGGAAGTATTGCAACGCATCAATGTTACGCGTCGATGACATGCGTCAGGTATTTCTAGTCCAACGGCGCCGGATTGTCACGAAACCCGTTTCAGCGCTCCATAGCTGACATGCCGGCTCCCCGCATGCCCGGCCGCTAATGAGCCCCGAAGCACAGTCGTTCGTTACACAGCTGATTCTCCTGGCCGGGCTGCTGGCGGCCGTCAGCATTGTCGTCAGTGCTGATTCGGCGCTTGTGCAATTCCATCACCAGCGGCGTCAGCTCGGTGATGCGCGACTGGATGCGAACGCGGGCGTAATAGTCCAGATCGGTGCGCTTGAGCATCCGTTTCAGCTGCTCCATCGCATCGAACGGCCGCCCTGAGTAGTAGCTGGCATCGGCGAACGCTTCTTCGGCACGCACGCTGTCGCCGGCCTTTTCGCTGGCACGGGCGTAGGCGCTGTAGATTTCCGGTTGGTCGGCGTTGTCCAGCAGCGGCCGCAGCAGATTGGCCGCCTGGGTGGCCTGCGCCCTGTCGCCCTTCGCCACGAGTGCATCGGCATACGCCAGCGCCACTGCGCGATTGCGCGGTGACTGGGTCGTCAGCTCGTCATACATGGCTAGCGCGGCAGCGCGCTGGCCGGCCTGCAGACGGGCGTCGGCCATGGCCAGTTTCACGATCAGATTGTCGCCATGTGACTGCAGCAGCGGCTGCAGCTGCTCGATCGCCTGCGCGCCGCGGCCACTGCGGGTAAGCGCCAGCGCATAACCGTAGCGTGTCGCCGGCGTGTCGAAGCCGTACTGATCCTTCAGATTGGACGCGTAATAAATCACCTCTTTCGGTGCATCGTCGGCCAATACTCGCGTGCGCTCGCGCATCAGCGAATAAGTATCCAGCTGGTCGGACGTTGCGGTGCCGCCCATCAGTACGGATGGATCTTTGACGAACGGCATCGGTGCGGTGATTTTTAACCACTGGCTGCGGTCCATGCCGGATGCGGCGGGGCGCCGTTTTTGGGCTTCCACAAGCGCGCCCGCGCGGGATTTCGCGTCGCTGATGCGTTCGGTGGTCACCGGATGCGTCTGCAGTAATGACGGCGTCTGAATGCCGCCGGCATCGGCGCTGGTAACGTCTTCAAGATGCTCGAAAAACGTTGCCATGGCGTTCGGATCAAAACCGGCTTTGCCCAGCGTCTGGATGCCCACGCGATCGGCCTCGATCTCGTCGTGGCGGGTAAAGTTGATCGATTTCTGCGCGATCAGACTCTGCCCGCCGGCCAAAACGGCGACCGACGCGTCGCCCGCGTTGCCGCCGGCCCCGGCGAGGATGGCGCCGAGCAGCACCAGCGCTATCAGCGGCGCATCCTTTTTGGAGTCCTCAAAGGCGCGCTCAAGATGGTTTTGCGTGATGTGGCCAATTTCGTGGGCGATCACGCCGGCCAGTTCGCTTTCGTTGCGGGTAATCGTGATGAGGCCGGAGTTCACCGCGATGTAGCCGCCCGGCGCGGCAAAGGCGTTGATCTCCGGATCCTTCACCACGAAGAACGCGAAGTGGTTCTTTGGCTTGTCGCTGTTGGCCACCAGTCGAAAGCCAAGATCATTGATGTAGTCGTCCAGCAGCGGGTCGTCGACGACCAGATCCAGCGCGCGCATCTGGTGCAGCATGGCGGCGCCGTAATCTCGCGCTTCCTGCGGCGAGATCAGCGCGTTGGCCGAACTGCCCAGATCGGGCAGGCGCACATCCTGCTGGGCGCTGGCAGCACAGGTCAGGCCGGCCGCCAGCGCCGCGGTCAGCAGGCGTCGGGCGAGTGGAGATTTAACCGGTCGTCGT
>CBAAAD010000072.1:0-9765 GCA_964658785.1 uncultured Methylobacterium sp. | reverse complement strand
CCCCGCGACGCAGCGAAGCCCCTCCCCGTCATTGACGTCAGCCGCTACACTGCCGCTGTTTTGCCACATCCAACCGGAGACCCCATGAGCACCCCGCTGAAATACGGCCGCATTCTGCTCAAACTTTCCGGTGAGGCCCTGATGGGCCAGGCCGACTACGGCATTGATCCGAAAGTCATTGGCCGACTCGCCGACGAAATCATCGAGGTGCAGCGCGCCGGCGTGGAGATCGGCGTGGTGATCGGTGGCGGCAATATTTTCCGCGGCGCGGGCCTGGCTGCTGCCGGCATGGACCGCGTCACCGGCGACCATATGGGCATGCTGGCCACGGTGATGAACGCGCTGGCCATGCAGGACGCCATCGAAAAGCGCAACGGCTTTGCCCGCGTGATGAGCGCCATTCAGATCCACGACGTCAGCGAGGATTTCGTGCGCCGCCGCGCGATCCGCCATCTCGAAAAAGGCCGCATTGTGCTTTTCGCCGCCGGCATCGGCAATCCGTTTTTCACCACCGACTCCGCCGCCGCGCTGCGCGCCGTCGAAGTCAGCGCCGACCTGCTGCTCAAGGCCACCAAGGTTGACGGTGTCTACACCGCCGATCCGACCAAGCACGCCGACGCAGTGCGCTACGACCGCCTCGATTACGACGAGGTGATCGAGCGCAAGCTGGCCGTCATGGATACCGCCGCCATCGCACTATGCCGCGACCATGACATGCCGCTGCGCATCTATGACATGACCGTACCGGGCAACCTGATGCGCATCATGCAGGGCGAGCTGATCGGCACCCTGGTCGACGGCGGCTGAGCGGTCGCTCAGCGCCCGCCTCACCCTCACAGCGCGCCGTAACCCGGCTGCTATAATCGCCTGCTAGACAGATTCATCGGGAAACGTTTCATGATCAACGACATCAAGACCGATGCCCAGACCCGCATGGGCAAGAGCATCGACTCGCTCAAGCACGACCTCACCCGCATTCGTACGGGCCGCGCCAGCACCGCACTGGTCGAAAACATCAAGGTGTCCTACTACGGCGCGGACATGCCGCTGACCCAGGTAGCCTCGGTCACGCTGGGCGACGCGCGCACGATTCTCATCACGCCGTGGGAAAAGCCGATGGTGGCGCCGATCGAAAAGGCCCTGATGGCCTCCGATCTCGGCGTCACACCGACCACCGCCGGCACGGTGATTCGCCTCAACATGCCGCCGCTCACCGAAGAGCGCCGCCGCGAGCTGGCCAAGCACGTCGGGCACGAGGGCGAGAATGCGAAAATCGCCATCCGCAATGTTCGCCGCGACGCGCTGCAGCAGGTCAAGGATCTGCTGAAGGAAAAGCTGATCACCGAAGACGACGAACGCCGCGCCGACGACGAGATTCAGAAGTTCACCGATCGCGCCGTGAAGGATGTCGATGCCGTGGTCAAGGCCAAGGAAGAGGAGCTGATGGCCCTTTGATGATGCCGCCTTGGGGAGCTACTGCAGGACAGGCTTCCGCACGGCTCGTCGCGGCGAATCCGCTCGCCACGTTTGCCCGCTCTTCCCGGCGGGGAGCGAGCTGGAGTGAGGGGCGCACTCAGCCTTACGCTCCCGGAAAACGAATCTCATGACCGAAAAGCCCGAAGCCGCTCGGGTTCCGCGCCACGTCGCCATCGTCATGGATGGCAACGGCCGCTGGGCCAAGGCACGCCATCGCCCGCGCAGTTTCGGCCACAACGCCGGCCGCAAGGCCGTGCGTGAAGCGATCGAATCGTGCATGCGCGAAGGCGTGCAGGCGCTGACCGTGTTCGCCTTCTCCAGCGAGAACTGGCAGCGACCGCCCGATGAAGTGATGGCGCTGATGAGCCTGTTCGTACGGGCGCTGGACAAGGAAGTGGACGAGCTGCACAGCAACGGCGTGCGCCTGCGTTTTGTCGGTGATTTGAGCGCGTTCGATGAACCGCTGCGCGAACGCATGCACGCCTCGATGGCGCGCACCGCCGGCAACGACAGGCTGCACGTCAGCATCGCGGTGAACTACGGCGGCCGCTGGGATATCGTGCAGGCGGCGCGGCACGCGGCCGACGCGGTGAAGCGTGGGGATCTGCGCTCCGAGCAGATCGACGAGGCGACGCTGGGCCAGTGGATGAATCTATCCGAACTGCCGCCGCTGGACCTTTTCATCCGCACCGGCGGTGAAACCCGCATCAGCAATTTTCTGCTGTGGCAGGCGGCGTATGCCGAACTGTATTTTACCGACGAGCTCTGGCCCGATTTCGATCGGCACTCCCTTCATCGCGCCATCGAAGACTATGCCCGCCGCGAGCGCCGTTATGGGCGCACTGGTGAGCAGGTCGCTGCCGTCAACTAAGGATTCCGATGCTGCTACAGCGCGCCATCACCGCCGCGATACTTGCCCCGCTGGTGATTCTTCTGATCCTGTTTGCGTCGACGGCGGTGTTTGCCCTCGTGGCGGCAGCGGCGTTTCTTGCCGCACTGTGGGAATGGGCGCGCCTGAGCGGCCTGAAAAACGGCGCGCTGCAGGTGGTCTGGCTGATCGCGTCGGCTGCCCTGTTCGTGTTGCTGTGGATCGCGCGCGCCACCCTCGTCGCGCCTGCCTTGATTGGGCTCGGCGTGCTGTGGTGGCTGGTGGCCTGCGGCTGGCTGCGTCACTTCGCTTACGGCGCTGCACCGACCAAGGAAAATAGGGCGCTGAAACTGCTCGCCGGTGCATTCGTGATTTTCCCGGCATGGGTCGCCTTGATCACCATTCACGCCGGCCTGCCACACGGCCACGGTATGGCGATGCTGTCGCTGGTGATTGTCTGGGCGGCGGATATCGGCGCCTATTTCAGCGGGCGAACCTTTGGCAAGCGCAAACTCGCCCCACAGATCAGCCCCGGCAAGACTTGGGCCGGGGCCTACGGCGCCCTCGTCGCCGGCGTTGTGGTGACGGCGCTGGGCGGCTGGTGGCTGCTCGATGTTCGCGGCACACGGCTGATCGGACTGGCCGTGCTGGCTGCGGTGACCGTCGGCGCATCGATTGTCGGCGACCTGATCGAAAGCCTGATGAAGCGCCACGCCCAGGTGAAGGATTCGGGCACCATGATCCCCGGACACGGCGGCATGATGGATCGCCTGGACAGCGTGTTTGCCGCGCTGCCGGTCTTTGCTGCCGGCATCATGCTGCTGAACCTGTTCAACGCGGCGGCATGACATGAAGAACGTCGCCGTACTGGGCGCCACCGGTTCGATCGGCGGCAACACGCTGGACGTAATCGCCCGCCATCCGGAGCGCTTCCGCGCCACCGTGCTGACCGCCCATCGCCAGGTCGACGTGCTGGTTACGCTGTGCGCGCGGCACCGCCCTGCCCTGGCCGTGATCGCCGACCCCGCGCTGGAGGCCGAACTGACGCGCAAGCTGACGGCGGCCGGCGTGCGCTGCGACGTTGCCAGCGGCCACGATTCGCTCGCCGCCGCCGCTTCCGGCAACCTTTGCGATACCGTCGTCGCCGCAATTGTTGGCGCCGCCGGGCTGGAATCCACCCTCGCCGCCGCCCGCGCCGGCAAGCGCCTGCTGCTGGCCAACAAGGAAGCCATCGTGATGGCCGGCCCGCTGCTGCTCGATGCGGTAGCTTCCGGCGGCGCTGCGCTGATCCCGGTCGACTCCGAACACAATGCGGTGTTTCAGTGCCTGCCCGCCGAGGGCCTGGCCAGCGGCAAGCCAACCTTGCACAAGGGCGTTCGGCGACTGACGCTGACCGCGTCGGGCGGTCCGTTCCGTGGCCACACGCGCGCCGAACTGGCCGGCATTACGCCGGAGCAGGCCTGCAAGCATCCGAACTGGGTGATGGGCCGCAAGATCTCGGTCGACTCGGCGACCCTGATGAACAAGGGCCTGGAAGTCATCGAAGCCCATCATCTGTTCGGCGCCGCGCCCGATCTGATCAACGTGGTGGTGCATCCGCAGAGCCTGGTGCACTCCTTCGTCGAATACGTCGACGGCTCGGTGCTGGCGCAGCTGGGCAATCCGGACATGCGCACGGCGATCGCCCACGCGCTGGCGTGGCCGGAGCGCGTCGACGCGGGCGTGGCGCCGCTGGACCTGACCGCCTGCGCGCCGCTGGCCTTCGAGCCGCCGGATCTGGCGACCTTTCGCTGCCTGGCGCTAGCCTTTCAGGCCCTGCGCGCTGGCGGAGACGCGCCGGCGGTGCTGAACGCGGCCAACGAGATCGCCGTGGAGGCCTTTCTGGCCGGCGCGCTGCCCTTTCTTTCCATTGCCGACGTGGTGGAGGCGGTTCTTGCGGAACTGCCGGCGCAAGCCGTGGTCGATGTTCAGACCCTGCTGGAACGTGACCGGGTGGCCCGGGAAGCCGCCCGCCGTATTCTGCGCAATGCTTGCTGATATTCTTGGCCTGATACCCTTGGCCTGACGTTTCTTCACAACGGCGATTGATGAATTCCTTTTTCGGCTCGGTTTTCTGGTTGGCCATCACGCTCGGCGTGCTGGTGACCTTTCATGAGTTCGGCCATTACTGGGTCGCGCGCCGCTGTGGCGTCAAGGTGCTGCGCTTCTCCGTCGGCTTCGGCAAAGCCATATGGAAGCGCACCGGCCGCGACGGCACCGAATACCAGATCGCCTCGATCCCGCTGGGCGGCTACGTCAAGATGCTGGACGCGCGCGAGGGCGAGGTCGACCCGGCGCTGCGCGACCAGGAGTTCACCGGCAAGTCGGTGTGGAAGCGCATCGCCATCGTGGCGGCGGGGCCCGGCTTCAATGTGATCTTTACGCTCGCCGCGTTCTGGCTGATGTTCATGCTGGGCCGCCCGGATTACGTGCCGGTGGTGACCGCCACGCCGCAAAGCATCGCCGCCAAGGCTGGCGTGCTGCCCGGCGACCGCATTCTGAGCATCGACGGTCAGCCGGTGACGACCATGGGCGATTCGCTCGATGCCATCGCCAACGGTTTGCTCAGCCGCGCGCCGCTGCCGATGACGGTAACTGGCACGGACGGTCGCTCGCGTCAGCTGGTGCTGCCTCTGGACAAGCTGCCGCCAGGACAGCCGGTGGAAAAATATTTTGACGAACTGGGCCTGAAAGCCGCGCCGCCACCCGCCATAGCCGCGACGGTGACGCCGGGCCAACCAGCTTCGCTGGCCGGCATGCAGGGCGGTGATCGCCTGATCAGCGTCAACGGCCAACCGGCCGGTGACTTCGAAACCTTCGGCAAACTGGTCCAGGCCGATGCGGTGAAATCGCCGACGCTGGCGGTGGTGATCGAACGCAACGGTCAAACAAAAAAACTCAGTGTTCTCACCAGGTGGGAGTCGCTGCAGGGCCAGCCGGCGAAGTGGGTGATGGGCATCGGTGCACCGATGCCCGAGCAGGCGATGGTGCGCTACGGGCCGATCAAGGCGATCGGAGCGTCGCTGCACAGCACCTGGCGCAACACGGTGCAGACGTTTGCAATGTTCGGCAAGCTGATTACCGGCGAAGCATCGACCCAGAATCTCCACGGCGTTATCGGCATCGCGCAGGTGGCCAACGCGTCGGCCGGGATGGGCTTCGCCTCCTTTCTGCAGTTTCTTGCCCTGGTATCGCTCAGCCTGGCCATCATCAACCTGATGCCGATTCCGGTCCTCGACGGCGGGCACCTGCTGTATTATCTGATCGAGCTGATCAAAGGCAGTCCGGTCAGCGAGCAGACGATGATTGTTGGCCAGTACATCGGCATCGCATTGCTGTTTACCGTCATGGGGCTGGCGTTTTACAACGATATCCATGGCATCTTGTTGTCGTGACTGCAACGAGAGCTTCATGGGATCGGTCGACGACGGGCTTCGCTGCCGCTGACGCAGCCGGTCGATGTGGTGGCTTGAACGATGTGCTCCTGCCGAGCGCATACCCTTTTTCGAAGCAGGGCACTGCCTTGCTTCATGTGTTGATAGGAGCCGCCGCGCTGGCGGCTCCATCGAAATAACCCAACGGAACCGACGATGAAGCGTATCGCCGCGCTGATCCTGCTTGCCTCCCTCTCCGCCAATGCGTTCGCGTTCGACCCGTTTGTGGTGTCGGACATCCGCATCGACGGCCTCAGCCGCATTGCTCCGGGTACGGTTTACACCTATCTGCCCGTCAACAAGGGTGACCGGCTGACCAACGATCAGGCTCAGAAAGCCATCCGTGCGTTGTATCAGACCAAGTTCTTCAGCGATGTGGAAATCGATCGCGAAGGCGACATCATGGTGATCAAGGTCGTCGAGCGCCCCTCGATCGCCAAACTGACCCTGCGCGGCAACAAGGACATCAAGACCGATGACCTGAAGAAGGGCCTGAAGCAGATCGGCCTGGCCGAGGGTGAGACTTTCGACCGGCTGGCGCTGGACAACGTGCAGCAGGAGCTGGTGCGGCAGTACTACAACCGCGGCAAGTACAACGTCTCGGTTACCCCGCACGTCACCCAGCTCGAGCGCAACCGCGTTGCCGTGGATATCGAAATCCGCGAGGGCAAGGCCGCCAAGATCCGTGAGCTGAACATCATCGGCAACCACGCGTTCACCGACAAGGAAGTGCGCGAAAATTTCGAATCCAACACCCCCGGCCTGCTGTCCTGGTACTCGAAGGATGACCAGTACTCGCGCGAAAAGCTGTCCGGCGATCTGGAAAAGCTGCAGTCGTACTACATGAATCGCGGCTACGCCGATTTTGGCGTTGACTCGACCCAGGTCAGTATCGCGCCCGACAAGCGCTCGATGTATATCGATGCCAGCGTCAAGGAAGGCGATACCTACAAGATTGCCGACGTGAAGCTGCTCGGCACCCTGATCCTGCCCGAGACAACGCTGCGCCAGCTGGTGTACGTCAAACAGGGTGACCTCTTCAACCGCGCAGCGATCGAGGCGAGCACCAAGTCGATCAAGGCGGTCCTGTCCAACATCGGCTACGCCTATGCCAAGGTCACGCCGATTCCGAAGCTGGACAAGGACAAGCGCACCGTCGACCTCACCCTGTTTGTCGAACCCGGCCAGCGCGTTTACGTGCGTCGCGTGGTGTTCCAGGGAAATACCCGGACCGAGGACGACGTGCTGCGCCGCGAAATGCGCCAGCTTGAGGGCACCTTTTACTCGCAGGCCGCACTGGATCGCTCCAAGATCCGCATGCAGCGCCTGGGTTACTTCAAGACGGTCGACATCGACAAGAAGCTGGTGCCCGGCTCGCTCGATCAGGTCGACGTGACGGTAAAGGTCGAGGAACAGTCCGCCGGCAGCCTGCAGTTCGGCGTGGGCTATTCGCAGTATTCGGGCATCATCCTCAATGCCTCCGTGTCGCAGAACAACATCTTCGGAACCGGCGACAGCGCCTCGATCAGCGGCGAACGCAGCAGCTATTACACCAAGTACTCCCTCAGCTACTTCAACCCGTATCTGACCGACAGCAATATCGGCATCGGCTACAACGCCACGTACTCGAAGACCGACTACGGCAATACCGATTTTGCCAACTACTCGACCAGCGACCGCGCGTTCTCCACCTATCTGAGCATTCCGGTGACGGAAACGGATGGCGTCCGCGTCGGCCTGGGCATTAGCAGCGACAAGGTCAGCCTGATTCCGGGCTTCAGCCCGCAGGTGCTGATCGACTATCAGAATGAAATCGGCAACGACACGCTGCACACGTGGACCGGCACGCTGGGCTGGAACCATGACACCCGCAACGCCTACTTCTCGCCGACGCGCGGCGGCCTGATCTCGGCGCAGACGGACATCGCCCTGCCCGGATCAACTGTCCAGTACTGGAAGCTCACGGCGGAGGCCAATCACTACTGGCCCATCGGTGGCGGCTTCGTGCTGTATCTGGATGGACAGGTTGGTTACGGCAAGACTTACGGCAACAACGGTATCAACGACGCACAGTTCGCCAGTCTGAAAAGCGCTACCACCGACCATACGCTGGTCGACATGCGGCAGGATTTCCCCTTCGAGCAGAACTTCTACTCGGGCGGCGTGCGTGACGTGCGCGGCTTCCAGGACAACACGCTGGGACCACGCGTCTGCGTTGCTTACACGGCACCATCGAAGAACGGCTTCTGCCCGGACGGCAACTATGCCGAGCCGATCGGCGGCGCGTTCAAGGTGCTGGGTACGACCGAAGTCTATCTGCCGCTGCCGTTCCTGAAAGACATCAACACCGCGCGCGTGTCGGTGTTTATGGACGTCGGTAATGCGTATCAGAGCTTCAGCACATTCAGCGCCAGCACGCTGCGCGCATCGGCGGGTATCTCGGTGCACTGGCAGGCGCCGATCGGTCCACTGATCATCAGCCTGGCGCATCCGTTCCGCACCCAGCCTGATGACAGCCACTACGAAGAAAAGATCCAGTTCACCTTCGGCAGCCAGTTTTGATAACCAGGTTCTGATGATCCAGCCCGGCGCATCGGCGTCCAGCCACGCGCCGATGTACGGAGCATGCTCTTGAACGCAGCGTCTTATTCAGTAGCCGAACTGGCCGAACGTTTCGGGCTGTCGTCACATGGCGACAGCGCGCATCGAATCGATGGTGTCGGCACGCTGGCCGGCGCCAGCTCCAGCCAGCTGAGCTTTCTCTCCAACAGCAAATACGACGCTCAACTGGCCGCCACGCGGGCCGGCGTGGTCGTGCTGCGCGAAGAAAATATCGCCGCCTGCCCGACCGCCGCACTCATCGCGAAAGACCCTTACGTGGCGTACGCAAAAATCGCCGCGCTGTTCGAGCGGATGCCTGCCGCACCGCCGGGTATCCACGCCAGCGCGGTCGTGTCAGCCAGCGCGCAGGTGAGCAAAAGCGCCAGCGTCGGCCCCTGCTGCGTGATCGAAGACGGCGCTATCATCGACGACGGCGCCGTACTCGGCCCGCATTGCATCATTGGCACCGACTGCATCGTCGGGGCGCAATCGCGACTGGTGGCGCGCGTTACCCTGGTCACGCGCGTGACGCTGGGCAAGCGGGTGCTGGTGCATCCCGGCGCGGTGATCGGATCGGACGGTTTCGGCCTGGCGTTCGACAAAGAGTTATTCGACCACGGCGGCTGGATCAAGCTGCCGCAGCTCGGCGGCGTGCGCATCGGCGACGATTGCGAGATCGGTGCCAACACCACGATCGACCGCGGCGCGCTCGAAGACACCGTGCTGGAAGAAGACGTGCGGCTGGATAACCAGATCCAGATTGCACACAACGTCCATGTGGGTGCGCATACCGCGATGGCCGGCTGTGCCGCCGTGGCGGGCAGCGCCAAGATCGGCCGCTACTGCCAGATTGGCGGCAACGCGGGCGTGCTCGGCCATCTTGAACTGGCCGACCGCGTTACCATTACAGCGAAGAGCCTGGTCACCAGCTCGATCCGCGAGCCCGGCGAATATTCGTCGGGCGTACCGCTGCAGCCGAACCGTGCGTGGCGCAAAAATGCGGCGCGCTTCAAACACCTTGATGAGTACGCGCGCCGGCTATCGGCGCTGGAAAAGGACAAGAACCATGAGTGACAAACCCGCCGCCATGACGATGCCGGTCACCATCGAGCAGATTCAGGAGTTGCTGCCTCATCGCTACCCGTTTCTGCTAGTGGATCGCGTGATCGAGATCGTGCCCGACGTCAGCGTGGTTGCGCTGAAGAACGTCAGCATCAACGAACCGTTTTTCCAGGGCCACTTTCCCGGTCATCCGGTCATGCCGGGCGTATTGATCGTCGAGGCGATGGCGCAGACGGCAGGCCTGCTGACGCAAATCAGCAGCCGCATGAAAGGCAACAAGGGCAG
>CBAAAD010000071.1:6408-9791 GCA_964658785.1 uncultured Methylobacterium sp. | reverse complement strand
GCTCACCGGCTCCACGTCCACCTTGTAATAGCCGGTGATCATGCCGCGCAGCTGGTTGAACACGCCGCTGATCAACACCTCGAACACGTGGATCAGCACGAAGGCGACGAAGGCCCAGGCGATGATGAAGTGAATGGTACGCGCCGCCTGCCGGCCGCCGACGAACTCCACCATCGGCGACAGCACCGCATCCATTCGCGGCGACATGGCCAGCCCCATCAGCACGATGCCGATACCGAAGACGAAGATCACGATCAGATACGCCAGCCGCTGCAGGATGTTGTAACGCAGCGCTTCCTCACCGTGCGGATGCTTGAAGCGCACGTGGTCGGCGATCGACTGGCCGATGCCGCGCCAGTCCGCCCTGGTCGGCCACAGGTCGCGCTGCACGTGCTTTTTCGCCAGCGAATAGCCGATGTAGCAGATGCCGTTGAGCACGAAGATCCAGGCAAAAAAGAAATGCCATTGCCTGCCCATCGACAGCCAGCCCGGACCGGGCACGGTGAGCCAGGAGGGAAAGCCGCGCGCCGTCGGCGTGCCATCCGGCCCTTTCGAAACACCGAGCACGCCGGTGGTATTGAACTCGTGCCTGCCGATGCGGGTGATGCCGGTGAGGTTGCCGTTGGCGTCCTCGCGCGCGTCCAGCGCCAGCAGGGGCTTGTCCGGGTTGTTGTAGTTGCCCCACGACAGGCTTGGGTGCGCATTGAAGATCTGCAGGCCGCTGAAGAACATCAGCGACAGGCTGATCACGTTGATCCAGTGCATCAGCCGGATCGGCAGCGAGTGCCGATAAACCAGCCGTTTCGATGTGGCCGGCGCGGGCGGCGTGACGGCCGAAGCGTTCGGGCCCATCACGTTTTCAGTCACGGTTTCCGTGGTCATGGAAGGGTTCCCCGGCAGCAGATCAACGGCTTGATAGTGAGTTTATGCGGTAAGTCTCTGATCCATTCGCTGCCGGTGCTTCCCGGGTTACCCGTCATCCGGGTGCGGGTGCGATATTTCATCAACCGTGATGCGCGTGGTCGTGATCGTCGGCCGGCCCGTGCGAGCAGGCGACCCAGGACGACTCCCCGACCAGATAGTGCTCCTTTTTCCAGATCGGCAGGCGCATCTTGACTTGGTCGATGATGTAGCGGCATGCGCGGAACGCCTCGTCGCGATGCGGCGAAACCACGCCGATCCACACCGCCGTATCGCCGACCGCCAGGCTGCCGACGCGATGCACGCAGCGGGCGTCGGCGATGCCGAAGCGCTGCACGGCCTCGTAGATGATGCGCTCGCCCTCGCTGATCGCCAGCTCGTTATAGGCCTCGTAATCCAGTCCGCTGACTTCGCGCCCTTCGTTGGTTTCGCGCACCCAGCCTTCGAACACGCAAAAACCGCCGCAGCCCGGCCGCTGCAGTTCGCGCCGCAACGTGTTGGTGTCGACCGCCTGCGCGGCAATGCTGACCCGGCTCATCCGCCGGCCACCGGCGGAATGAAAACGATCACGTCGCCTTCGGCCAACGGCTGCTGCCAGTCGCGAAACTGCGCGTTTACGGCGACCTTGAGCTGGGCGGTATCCAGCCGGAAACCGTGCCTCTCGCGCAGCTCGGCGTAAAGCGCGGCGAGGGATTCGGCGGCGCTGGAAATGGTTTCGCGACCTTGCCCGGCCTGCTCGCGCAGCTGGGCAAAGTATTCCACGGTAACGGAGGTCATCAGAGGGCAGCTCGCAGTGTGGCCAGTTCTTCGGGTGTGTTGATGTTGTCCAGCGCGTGCGCCTTGTAAGGCTGCAGCAGTTGCGTGTTCCCCTGGATCAGCGCCTTGCGCGGGCAGCTGCGGCCGGCCAGAACGCGTTCCAGAAGTTTGCTGTGACTGGCCGGCTCCCACAGCGCGCACAGCGGCTCGGGCAGGCCGTCGTGGGTGCTGATGAAAGCCGTCGCGTCGCGGCTGGGATCGCGGGCCTGCAGCAGATGCTGCAGCGTTGCCGCATCCAGTCGCGGCAGATCGCAGGCCACGACCAGCCACGCGACGTCGGGGTAGAGCGCCTGGGCCGACAGGATGCCGGCGGCGGGGCCGGCGTTGTCGAAGGCGTCGATGATCTGCGGCAGGTCCCGACGCACGGGCTCGTCGCGCTGGTCGTCGCGCACCGAAATGAACACGTGATCCAGCAGCGACGAAAGCAGGCGGCAGGTCCAGCGCAGCTGCGGTTCGCCGTGGTAGTCGATCAGCGCCTTGTCGTGCTGCATGCGCCGGCTGGCGCCGCCGCTGAGCACCAGGCCGTAGACCTCTGAAGGCGATGATGCGACCGGGGCACTCATGCCGACTTCGCCGTGATATCGACATCGCGCTTGCCGCCGGATTTATGCAGCAGCCGCACGTCGCGGATCACGATGTCGTGCGACATCGCCTTGCACATGTCGTACACCGTCAGCGCGGCGATGCTGGCGCCGGTGAGCGCTTCCATCTCCACGCCGGTGGTGCCGTGGCAGGCGACCTCGCAGACGATGACGATCTCGTCGCCTTCGACACTCAGATCAACGCGGCAGCGCTGAAGCATCAGCGGATGGCACAGCGGGATCAGCTGCGGCGTGGCCTTGGCGCCCATTACGCCGGCGAGGTTGGCGGTCGTCAGCACCGGACCCTTGGGCGTCATGTGGCCGGCCTCACGCAGCTGCGCGGCCACGTCGGCTGGCAGCAGCACGCGCGCCTGAGCCCGTGCGACGCGCTGCGTGGCGAGCTTGTCGCCCACGTCGACCATGCGCGGCTGATTGTCCGAATCCACGTGCGAGAGCATTCAGCCTCCGATGTAATACATTTCGATTTTCTTGTGATGCTGCGCCTGCGGCGTGGCGCGCTCTTCGCTGTAGCGATCGGTGCGCTGCAGCCAGGCGCTGCGCATCATGTCGAGCAGCTGTTCGTCGGAGGCGCCGCTGCGCAGCGGCTGTTTCAGATCCATGCCGCGCTCGGCGAACAGACAGGTATACAGCGAGCCGTCTGATGAAATGCGCGCACGCGTGCAGGCGCCGCAAAATGGCGCTGTTACCGAGGAGATGAAGCCGATCTCGCCCCGACCGTCGCGGTAGCGGTAGCGCTTGGCCACCTCGCCCTTGTAGTGGCCGGGCAGGGCTTCGAGCGGCCAGCGCTGCTCGATCTGCTGCAGCAGTTCGGCCGACGGCACCACTTCGGCCATCGACCAGTGGTTGAGGTTGCCCACGTCCATGAATTCGATAAAGCGCACCACGACATCGCTGCCGCGGAAATAGTCCAGCATGTCGAGCAGGGTGTGATCGTTGACGCCGCGCTGCACCACCGTGTTAACCTTCAGGTCGCCCAGCCCGGCCGCGCTTGCGGCGCGGATGCCCTGCAGCACGCGCTCCAGTTCGCCGCGGCCGCCGTTCATA
>CBAAAD010000071.1:0-6398 GCA_964658785.1 uncultured Methylobacterium sp. | reverse complement strand
GGGTCGAGCGAGTCCAGGCTCACCGTCACCCGATTCAATCCGGCCGCCATCAGCGCGGGCGCCTGCTGGGCCAGCAGCACGCCGTTGGTGGTCAGCGCGATGTCTTCGATTGATTCGATGGCGCGCAGCTCGCTGATCAGCTCGGCCAGGTTTGGCCGCAGCAGCGGTTCGCCGCCGGTAATGCGCACCTTGCGCACGCCGAGCAGGGCAGCCAGCTTGGTCAGCCGCACGATTTCGGCAAAATCCAGCCGCTCGGCGGTAGGCATGAAGGCGAAATCCTTGCCATATTTGGCCTCCGGCATGCAGTACGGGCAACGGAAGTTGCAGCGATCCATCACCGAAATGCGCAGGTCGTGCAGCGGTCGGGCAAACATGTCCAGCGGCGGAGCGAGCCGGGCGCGAAGCGCGTCGGGAAGGGTGTCGGTCGTGTTCATCTCACCAAGGATAGTAGGTAGCGATGAAACCGGCGGGAAAGTGCGACTTTTCGGCGGGCAGTTCGACGAAACCATCGGTTTGCGTCAGCGCGGAAAAATCGCCCGAGGTCTGCGTCGGCATGGGCATCGCCACGGGCAGGCCTGCCGCATCGGGCTGCAGGCGCACGGGAACGAAATAGGTCAGCGTGCCGGCAAAGTCGACCGGCTCGGCCAGCGTGACGCGTGAGGGCGCTGGCGCCACCCGACCCATGGCGCGCAGCAGCGACGGCGCGACGTAGCGGGTGGCACAGACCAGCACGGAAACGGGGTTGCCGGGCAGGGCGAACACCGCCTGTCCGTTTGGCCCCACGCCGAACCACATCGGCTTGCCGGGGCGCTGCGCGATCTTGTGGAACACGCGCTCCACGCCCAGCTCGCGTAAAACGCCCGGGACAAAGTCACGCTGGCCCATGGATACGCCGCCGGAGAGGATCAGCACATCGCGCGTATCGAGCTGGCGCGCGATGGACGTTTTCAATTCCTCGCGGTCGTCGGCGATGTGCTCAAGCGTCACGTCGCTCAAGCCGCGACTGGCGAGCAGGGCGGCCAGTGCGCGATCGTTGGACCGGCGGATTTGCCAGTCGGCGACCGGCGCGCCCACGTCCACCAGCTCATCGCCGGTCGCCAGAATCGCCACGCGCGGCTGCGCTGACACGTCTACCGCGCGGTAGCCGTTGGCGGCGATCACGGCAATTTCGGGGGCACGTATTCTCGCGCCAGCCTCGATCAGCGTCTCTCCAGCCACGCAATCGCTGCCGCGGCGGTGAATGAACTGGCCGCGCTGGGGCAAATACTCGGCCGAAACGACCAGCTGCGAGCCTTCCCGCCGCGTTTGCTCAACGGCAATGACGGTGTCGCAGCCCGATGGCATCACCGCTCCCGTCATCACCTCGATGCATGCGTCGCCCTGATGCATGGCCATAGGCGCCATGCCGGCGGCCTGCATGCCGGCGATGTCGAAACGACGGGTGCCGCGCGAGACATCGTCGAAGCGGATCGCGATGCCGTCCATGGTGACCCGGTCGAACGGGGGCTGGTCACGTTCGGCGACAATGGCCTGACGCAGGATGCTTCCTGCAAGGTGGTCGATGGGACGCGACGCCGACGCAAATCTGGTCAGGCGCGCGTCAATCATTTGCTCCGCGTCGGTGACAGAGATCATCGTGGTTATCGGTTGATCAGGCATGGGTCGAGGGTGGCCAGGCTGGCGCGCAACGGGCGCATGGAAGCATTCGACGTGTGGAAGCGTCGGGTTACCTCATCATAAGTCCACCGATGTCAGGTGAAGCGAATGGCGCGCGATGTCCCGCCTACCGACTACTGAAAGGCGCGTCCGCGCGCGGCTAGTTGCCTGCGCGACGCCGTCGCTGCCTGAGGCATGCAACCGCCGCTTGCACCTGTCCTTGCGATCAGGCGGCTGTGAACGTCGTAAAGGCCAGAGTCAACCCGCTGGGGGATCAGTTCGAAGGGCTCTTCGCCGGAGCCTTGGCCGGATCTTCAGGCGGCGGCAGAACCGTGTCCGGGTTCGCCTGTTGCGCCTCAAGGGCGCGGATGCGCTCTTTCACGGCATCCAACTGCGTGGTGCTGCTACGCAAATCGTTGGACAGCGCAACGGCCTGCTGCTGCGCCTGCTGCTGCTGGGCGGCAACCTCCCGCGCCTGCTGCTGCTGGCGGCTCGCATCCTGCTGGAGGTTTTGCAGCCGCTTTTCGTTCATCGCCACCATTTGCTCGGCGTAGGCGTTGCCGGCCTTGAGCCGCAACGCATCGATATCCACCTCGGCCAGCTTTTGCGACTGCAGGGCAAAGGCGTTGTAGATCGACTCCGCGCTACGCTCCGAATCGGTCTGGATCACTCGCCAATAGACCTGGCCGTGAAACAGCGCGACGTAGTAGCTGAGTTTTTCAGGCTGAAAGAAAAGCGTCGCGCCGTACTCACCGTTGAAGGTGGTACGAAGCTGGGTCAACTGCTGGCTATCCACCAGCTGGCGTAGATGAGCCACCGATCCGCCCGAGGCCGGAGCGGGCTCTGGCGGGCTCTGGTTGCCTGGCGCCGTGGGGGTGCGCACTGGAGCGGTGCATGCCGAGACACCGGTAAAAGTCAGTGCAATCAGCAATCTCAAGAAACGTTGTTCGAGCCCGCTGCCAATCATCAATTCAACCCCTGACGTTACTTCCCAGACCGCAATCCGTAGCGGAGCGGCGCCTGTCGTGGCCGGATGGCCCAGTTCATGCGGCCGCTTGCGGCAGTCTAGTGGTGCGGCGCGGCGGGTCAAGTAGCACCTGCCGCTCAGCTTGGAGCACTACGACGGGCATGTGGATCGGCGCAGGAAACTATCTGGCGGCAGCGTTTTGTTTCAGGTGCCCTGTGATTTCTCCCGTTTCCGCACAAAAGTGCGCTATTTCGCAAAATTGAAATGAAAACAGGGTTTTAGTGTGATCCAAATCGCACTTCTTGATATCTTATTTTGACAAGAGCCAAATGTTGCCGTTTATGCGCATTCTCGATGGAAGTCCACCGTTTCAATCGGATGCGATCAACATCTATTGAGAACGAAAACTTCAGTGCCCTAGAAACTTAGTCTCGCTGTCGCGATGGAAGCGAATGGATCGAGCAATGCATTGAAGTTCATTTCGCGCTCGATTCGAGTTGCCGAAAGATTGGTCGCCAAAGGGAGTAGGGCATCGTGATTGATGAAAACGCAAGCGCGTTATTGCCACAAGATCTGATATCGCTTAGCGGTGTTCTCAAAGTCTGCGATATGGACGCTGTAGTGCTTGGTGCGCACCTGCGACGTGCATCCATCGATTCGCAGATCGTGGGCGATTCGGTTTTCTGCAATATCGAAACAGACTTTTCTTTCCGCGGGCGTTTCGCCATTCCGGCCGACTGGTGCCTTATAGGCTGCGTGCATCACACGATGAAAGCGAGCGCATGCAATGGCACGCCGGTGGGCTCGCTTACGGCATTCACCGTGCTGCCTAATGGAACCAGTGAATTTGTTTTTGGTGCGGACAGTCGCGCGATCCTTTTACTGATGCCGCTGCGGCGGCTGCAGCAGAAATTTGCACAGCTCGTGCATCCCGAGTTGGAAATACCGGCGAGGCTTCTAGGTCTCTTCAGTCTGGCGGGCACTCAGCTGGGCCTGACGCTTGTGGCAGATTTTGAAAGAGTGCATCAGCAGCTCAACGTTGAAAAGCGCGCGGCCGCCTCGGATGCGTTAATTGAAAAAGAGATTGATACGCTGCTGGAAAATCACATGCTGGCCGGACTCAGTGCGCAGGCGGATGAGCGCCCGCAGTGTTCGCGAGGTCGCCGCGCGCATTATCAAATTGTGCAGCGGGCTGAGTACCACATGCGGGAAAACATGCGTCGCGTCATCTATCTGGATGAACTGTGCAGAGCCGCCGGTGTGAGTGAGCGCGCCCTGCGCTACGCCTATGATGACCTGCTAGGTCTATCGCCCAATCGATATTTGTCCATGCTGCGGCTCTGTACGGCGTTTCGCGCTCTGACCATGGCGGACGCCAGTCGGCGCTCGGTGAAGTCGGTTGCGCTAAGTTGCGGGCTTTGGGATCTCTCCCGATTTGCCGATCATTATCGGCATACGTTCGGCGAATTGCCGCGCGATACCTTGATGCGCGCCCCTCCCGCTGAAATCAGCGCATCTGTCGGCACACGTGGATTGGCCTACAGCTGAATCGGGGCCCTGTTCTTTCATCGGGCGCATCACCACCGCATTGATATTTTTCCCGGCGAATACGCCGGCGGGCTTTTTTGGTCGGTGACTCTTTGTGCGTGCTGATTTTCTGTTGATGAATTCTTAGCTTTCCCGTTTGTTTTGCCGAATCGGCATATACACACCTTCTGCTTTGAGCTTCGATAGGAATCACTGCAACGCATCAAGTCTCGCGGAACAAAGCGTTACGAGAACGCTGTTTTAGTTGCGTAGGGGCTATTCCGCCGTCTAGCATCGAACAAGTATTGGGGGCAGCTATGAATCGTATATATCGTCTGGTGTGGTGCCGCTCGCGCAGGGTTCTTGTCGTTGCGTCGGAGCTGGCATCATCCCGCCACGGCGGCTGCTCCGGTAGCTCAGGTGAGGTGGATCAACGCAGCAGCGGGCCCACACGCAGGCTGTTGTTCGCCGCCATTGTCGGTGTATGCGGTGTTTTGTTTGCGTCCGGGGCGTCGGCTCAGTCGACTGGCGATGCGAAACTGGATGATCTGCAGTCGCTGGTTGCCAAATACGACACCAGCCGCACCATGTCGACCACCACGCCGGTGTCTGCAACCGCTGCGACGGTGAGCGACACGCGTGCTGCCTCTGACAGTGTTGCAACAGCGGCTGCCGTTCCCGCGCCAACGAAGCGACAAGTCGTCTCGCTGCCGCGAGCTGCTTCAGTGGCCAGGCACGAAGCTGCCGTCGCCGCCTTGCCATCCGTTTTGGCAAAGGCGTCATCCTCCGCGATCGTTCGTGCGCCTGTTGTTGAAACATCGTCGGTAGCACAGGCGCCTTCGGCGACAGCGGCGATCGGTTCGGCAAGCCCGAGCAAGGCGCAGGCGATTGCGTTCCAGTCCGACGATACCGCTGATCGAAGGCTGGCAGCTGTCACAACCTCGCAACTGGCGCAGCAGTCGAGCACTACGAAAACGCCGACAGGTTCGGATGTGGCTCAGAAAGAGCTTGCCGAGCCGGCTGTCGCCGTGATCAGGCCCACACAGCCGGTGACAGAGGCAGCCGCGGCCCTGGACAAAGTGAGCCTTGTCGACGCAGCACCCATGCCGAAGCCAGAACTCGCTGCGACTACCTTGCCGGTGATTCTGCCAAGGGTCTCCTCTGTCACCGTGGTGGCCCAAGCATCTGCAGCCGACACAGTCCGTCCCGTCGAAACATCGCCGCTCGCATCTGCAGACATCGCGGCGACCGTCCCATCGCCGCCGCTCCCCAACGCTCCAATGGCAGCGCTTGCGGGTGCTGAAGCTGCCGACAAGGTGAGTGCTGCTGAATCTGCCCCGACGGTTTCTGCAGGCTTCGCTGCGACCGTACCGGCCACGCTTTCATCGCAAGCAGCGATTGCCGCCCCGGTTATCTGGGATGCAGCAGACAAGACCGCCTCGCTGGAAACAGGGCCGGCTATTTCGTCGGCATCCGCAGCCCTCGTGGCATCGACGCTTCCCCCCAAGGCTCCGGTTACCCCTGCCGTGACGGCGGATGCGGTGGACAAGGTGGCGCCGGTTGAAACGTCCCGGGTTGCTGTTTCGAGTCCATCAGCCATCACCGTTGCATCGACGATTGCGCCAGAGGCACCCACCGTCGCTCATTCCGCTTTGCCGAGTGCCGTGGCAAGCGGCGCGTCAGGCGCGGTGGCTTCGCTGAGCGAAGTGGCCGATCGTCGCCTCAAGCACACCACTGATGCGAAAGCGTCTGCTGAAACAAAATCCAGCGATGTCGTCGACGATGCCGAGACGTCCGAAGCCGTGACTGCAGCAACATCCCCCGCAGGCGTATCCCCCCTCGCCTTTACGCCGCTGAGTTCGGTTTCAACGACGGCCTTGTCATCGTCGATGCCATCGCTGGGTGCTTTGGCCTCGTTGTCGGGATCCGTCACTGCCGCCGTACCGGTGTTTCCGACGCCCAGCAGCTCGCCGACGGGTCTTATCGTCGGCAACGGCGGCGTGGTGGGCACGGCGTCGCAACTGCTCGGGCCGACGACGAACAGCCTTTTCGCCGGCGGCAACGGATATGTGACCAATGGATCGCTGCAAGTCAGTACGGCCAACTTCAGCCAGGGCTACTCGATTGTCGATGTTCTGGGTGTTCCAACGCTCACACTGAATCCGGTCGGCACGCTGCTGACTTCAACGACCGGTACCGTGGTCGGTGGCACGGGCGTGAACTCGCATCTGACCTTGCTCGGCGGGGT
>CBAAAD010000070.1:8177-9857 GCA_964658785.1 uncultured Methylobacterium sp. | reverse complement strand
CTCGCTGTGGCAGGCGTCGCAAGAGCATCCTCAACCGCTCCATCGAGCGCCAGCACATCGCCGGTTTCGCCGATGACCTGCCATAAACCGCCGCGCTGCCGGCTGAAAAGCGCCTTGAAAACCGATCCGGTTATGCCGGTCATATAAGCGCATACTCGGGCCGGTACCGCCGATCGAGATCGGGCCGAGACAAACCTGTGTTTTGTCATCACGGCCAGGAGAAGGGTTATGCCCATCCGATTGAGGCAACGCCATTGGCGGTATGTCGTACTAACCCTGCTCGCCTGGTTTGGCTTGATGGGGAGCTGTCACGCGATACCCGCATTTGCCCGGCAAACCGGTCAGGCCTGCGTTGCCTGCCACGTGAGTTTTCCGGAGCTGACGCCCTACGGGCGAATGTTCAAGCTCAGCGGATACACCATAGGCACCCGCCAGGACCTGCCGCTTGCCCTGATGGCGCAGTTCGGCGTCACCCATGTAAGCAACAACCGGGACGATCAGGGTCAGAAGATCGTACCGAAAACCGATAAACCCGTGCTCTCTGCCGCCAGCGTATTTGCCGGTGGCAAGATCAACGACAATATCGGTGGCTGGATCCAGTGGACCTACGACAACCTCGCGGGCAACGGTGACATCGGCCACAGCGGCATCGACAACACCGATCTGCGCGTCGTCGGACGTTCGGATAATGCCGATAACACCGATATGCGCTGGCTCTATGGCATCACCGTCAACAACAACCCGACCGTGCAGGACGTGTGGAACAGCACGCCGGCCTTCGGCTTCCCGTTCACCACACCGCCGAACGGCATCGGCGCCGCAGCGACCACCGTTCTGGATGGCCAGTTGGGCCAGCAGGTAGCCGGCGCCGGTGGCTATGTGTACTGGCGACGAAGCATCTACTTCGAGCTTTCCGGCTACCAGACGGCGGACGGCTTCTTTTCGCCACTGCGTGCGGGCACCGATTTCAGGACCCCCGGCGGCGTGCATCGACTCAGCGGCGTCGACCCCTACTGGCGCCTGGCCTACAACCACGAATGGGGCGCCAACTCGCTGATGGTGGGCACCTACGGCGGAAGCTTCCGAATTTATCCCGACAACACCATGCCGTTCACCGCGACCGACCGCTTTACCGATATCGCGATAGACGCGCAGTTTCAGCACATCAGCCAACTGCACACGTATTCGTTTCAGTTCACCCAGATCCACGAAAGGCAGGACTATCACGCGAGCTACCCGGCGACGCTGGCTGGCGCTCCGATTGGCGTTGGGCCAACGCCGGCAAACCCGCGGGACACGCTGGTTACGCAAAAGTTGAAGGGCACCTTTTACTTCAACCGTCAGTACGGCGCCACGCTGGCCGTGGTCAGAACCACCGGCAGCACCGACAGCGGGCTGTACGCACCAACGTCGGTGAGTGGCAGCGCCAACGGCAAACCCGATACCGAGGGCTACATTCTCGAACTGGACTATTTGCCGAGGCAAAACCTGCGGCTGATGCTGCAGTACTACGCCTACAGCAAATTCAACGGCTCGCGCTTCAACTATGACGGCGCCGGTCGGCCTGCTAGCGACAACAACACTTTGTTCGCCAACATCTGGCTGGTGTATTGACATGCCTCTGAGCGCCGCATCGACACCCCGTCACCACCGGATCGCCCTGCGCTTGCAGGCGGTCGT
>CBAAAD010000070.1:0-8167 GCA_964658785.1 uncultured Methylobacterium sp. | reverse complement strand
GCGGTCATTTTGGTGGTCTTAGCCTCGCTGTTCGGCGCAGTCGCCAGCGCCGCCGACGACCCGACGCCGGATGCCAGCAGCAGTGATGCCGCGATCAAGCTAGCCACCCAGGTGTGTTCCAGCTGCCACGGTCCGGGCGGAAACAGCCAATCACCAACTTTCCCGCGTCTGGCAGGACAACAGCCGGCGTACCTCGCCGCACAGATACAGGCGTTCAAAAGCGGCAAGCGCAACGAGCAAGAGGCCCACGATTACATGTTGGGCATGACGACCTTGATCGACCCCGCCACCGCTCAGGCGCTCGCGCGGTACTACTCGCACCAGCCGGTCGACAAAGGGGAGCCTGGAAATCCCGCGGAAATGGTCGCAGGAAAAAAGATATTCGAGCAGGGCATTCCGGGCCAGGTAGTCGCATGCGCCACTTGCCACGGGGCGCACGCCGAAGGCAACGGCATCTTCCCGCGGCTGGCCGGTCAGCATAAGGAATACATCGTGCGGCAGCTCACGGTGATACAGCGCAACCTGCGCAATTCACCGGTGATGCACGGCATCATCAAAAACCTCAAGCCGGAAGACATGAAAAATGTGGCCGCCTACCTGCAGTCGCAGTAGGCATCCTCCGCGCAAGCCTGCCCGCCTCAGCACGGCGCGCATCATCCGCGGTCGATCGCTGCTGCGATGGCCGAACCCCACGGCCGTTGCGGCTCGCCACGTCGTCGTCGGCCGATGCGGGCGCGCAATGGTTTGTGGCTCGCGTCTGCGGGGCTCGCTTCGGGTCAGAGGTTTTGCATATCGATACAGACCGTGGCAGCACGCGCAAAGACCCGATTTTCACCTCCGCGCTCGGGCCAGTACCACGCGGGCTCGTCGAGCTGACCCTGGCCGATGATGCGGGTCTGGCTGAGGTCTTTTTCAAGCGCCACGCTTGATTTCAGGGGCGCGGGTAAATGCGGATAACGAAGGTGTCGGAATTACCAGATCGTGTTGGGTTGTAAAGGCGCAACCCAACCTACAAAAGCTCGGTATCAACGTGCAGCACGGTAGGCTGGGCCGAGCGCAGCGATGCCCAACAGCATGCCGACGGAAACTTTCCTGTTTGCTCTATTGATAATTCAAAAGACTATTCCAGTATCAGCAGCCAGCCCTTGCCCGGTTCAACCGGAATCGCAGCGCCTGGCTTGAACTGTGCAGCGGCCTGAAAACCCTCGACGGCCGGTGCGATCAGGCTGGCGTTACGCGGCTTGAGGCCCAGCGCTTTCCAGTCGATCGCCAGCTTGACGTCGGTCTTTTGCGGCGCCCACGAAGCGATCGCGATCAGCGTTTTGCCGTGACGCACGTAGCTGGTGGCCAGCACGTCGTGGCGGCCGGTCTTTACTGGCGCGTCGTGCACCCACCACCCGATCATCTGCGCCTGTTCGATGCCGAAACTGTCCCACAGTTTCCACAATGGACGCGGGTTGCTGCCGGTGGACCAGCCCAGCCGGCTGGTCATGCCGAACAGCATGCCGCGCCAGGGGTTGCCGTCGTTCTGCAGCATCTCGCCCATCAGGCCATAGGGGATGCCGGAGATTTCGGTGAGCCAGTAGCTGGGCGAGGTTCTTTCGTAGTCGAACTCCTCGCCAAACCAAAGCCTGTCGATATACGGAAACAGCTCCATGTAGAGCAGCGCGCTGTTGATATAGCCGTCGCGCGCATCGAACTGGCTGGCCGAGTGCAGGTCGATCAGCGGATGCGGGCGATGCGCCTGCAGCACCTTGCGCACGCGCTTCATGGTCGTGCGGTCGTAGGCCACATCATCGAGGTACAGGCCATCGATGCCGACATTGCGCGCGAGCCAGTCCAGCCCTTCGATGTAGTAGTTGTTCCAGCGGCTCTGGCCGGAATCGATCACCGCCGCATCGCGATTTTCCGGCACGTGCCAGGCGGCGATGTAGTCGCCGTCGAGATGCTCCTGCAGCCAGGAGAAGCCGCCGCCCTTGCCGCCGCTGATGATTTCGTGGCCCAGCGATTCCAGCATTGGCAGCTCGGGCGCGCGATCGGACAGCTCGCGGATGGTGTCGTAAATCTTCACTTCCATGCCACGCTGATGCGCCGCGTCCACATACGCACGCATCGCACCGGCTTCGAGAAACGGATAGTTGATCCACGGATTGATCGGCGTGGCGTGGTGGATGTTCACCACGTTGGCGCCGTCGGCCCTGATCGTGTCGAGGTCGTCGTACTTGTGGAAGTAACGCTCGGCAAAATGTTCGGCGGGGTTGATCGTCTTGAACGGCGTCACGCGCATGACGAGGTTGAAGTGCAGCGTCTGGCCGGCGGTTATGGTGCGTGGGCCGCTGAATGCGGAGACCTGATAGTTTTCTTGATAGCGTACGAACCGGATGCCTCCGTGGCTGTCGTTGTCCCACGACTTCGGCATTCGCAGCGGCTGCTGATGGTAGAAGTTGGTATTGAGCGGCCGCCGATAATTCTCATCGCGCAGATGAAACTCCAGCCCCGCATTCACGGCACCGATCCACGCGCCGTCCTGATTGTTCTGGACGTTCCACTTCCAGTCGAATTCTCTTGGCGCTTCGCTACCCTGCCGGCCCAGACCGAGTTCGTACTTCGCAACTTCATGACGCAGCGGGATTTCCAGAGCGATGTTCTGGATCGCCGTCGCATCCGCCGCCGTCACGGCGATGTCGTAACTCAAGGTACCGTCCGCCTCCAGCGTGCCTCGCAAGTCAGCTTTCAGTGCGCCGAGCGTCTCAGAGACAGTCCAGTGAACTTTGCCAGGCCCGTCGCGTACAACCGCAGGCGGCGACTTGGAGGAATACTCGATCGAATCAGCCCGCTTTGACATTTCAGCCAATAGCGCGCCCACGGACTGGCGATCCGTTCGTTTTGATGTCGGCTTTTGGACCACCTCGGCAGGAGACAGATCATGCTCGCCCGTCGCGTCTTTCAGCGTCAGCGTGATGGGCGCAATAAAAAAAGGCATCGGCTTCTGCGTCAGACCGGTCATGCGCTCACTGAAATAGCTGGTGATCTGCGCAGGCAAACCGCTATCGGCCAATCGAATCTCACGCCCAAGTATCCCCAGCCGACCGTCGTGGACGGTAATCGCCGTGAACGGCTTGACCAGCGAGTCGTCCTGCCCGATGCGCGAATTGAGCCAGCGCAGCCGCGTCAGTTTCGATGAATCATCGTCGCCGTGCGCGACCGCGTTGCCGGCCGTCACGGTGATCAACAACGGCACGGTTTGCGGCGGCACGCCGTCGGCGCGCACGGTCAGCTCGCCGCGATACACGCCCGGCTTGGCATCAGCCGGAACGTCCAGGCCCATCCACAGCGGCTGCACGCGGTGTTCGGCCACATCCACGCTTGCGGTGAACGGCTGTCCCGCGTAGTCGACACCGCCCAGGTTGAAACAGGTCAGCGCGGCGGCGGGAATCATCGCGCCGTCCGGACCGTGCAGATCGGCCAGCGTGACTTTCACGCCGCTCACCGGTGCGTGCGGCGCCCACAAGCCGATCTGAAAACTCAGGTATTCGCCGCGCTGCGCCGTATCCGTCAACGCACCGCCGGCGCCGCGCACAGCCCAGCGCTCTGGCAGCTGATCGAACATGCGCACCGGATGCCCGCGCGTTTCGGGAAACAGCAGCAGCGGCGATCCGGCATTGGCCGCGAGCAGATGCTGCAGCTCCTGCGGCGTGGCCGTGCGCTCCATGTCGGTATAGGCGTCGAAATCGTCGACCGCCTCGTCGCGCAGCACCGTTGCCTGCGGCAGACGCTTCCACGCCGACGCGTGTGCGCCAACTTTTTTTGCCCAGGCCGGATCGGCGCTGTCTTTCGGCGTGGCGTAGGTCACCGTCGGATAATTGCTGCGCCCGTTGTTGAGATACGGCTGGTAATAGATCGCATAAATGCCCGGCTGCTTCGCCGCAAACGCCAGCTCGCCGGAAGCCTGGTCGATGGCGCCGCGCAGCACGTCGCTGACGACGCTGCCGTCCGGCGCAGTGAAGATCACGGCCACCTGATCCGGATGCGCATCGCGGCGTCGCCATGGAATGACTACGTGCACCGCATCGGCGGCTTTGGCCACCTGCACCAGATAGCGATGGTTGCCGAAGGTCGAGGCGTCCCAGCGCAGCGCCGGCATGGACGCAGGCGCCTGGGCATCGCAAATTGCTGTGGCCGACACGCCGAGCAACGCACCCGCCATCAACCACGCTACATGCCGCTTGCTCATCGTGTCTCCGGACGCCGCCCCAGGTAAGCCCACAGGTGTAACGCCTGCCTATCGATCACGCAAGCCAACCGACGCCACGTGCTGTCGAGGCATCAGGCGCCGCGATCGGTGCGTAATGCCCGCAGCGCTTCATCGTCACCCGCCGTGTCCTTGCCGCTGACCCAGCTGAAAAGACCGATGCCGATCACGATCGCCAGCGCGCCGAACGCCGCAAAGCCGTGCGGCCACGCCTCGCCGAGAAACAGCACGCCAAGCAAGGTGGCAAACAGCAGCTCGGCCGCCTGCATCGCCTCCACCGCGGCGAGCGCGGTGGGCTCGGATCGCACCATATCTGTCGCGCGGAAAAACAGCACCGTGGCGATGGTGCCCGACGACAACGCGACGCCGGCGGCCAGCAGCATTTCGCGCGGGCTCGGTGGACCGATCGTGCACCAGGCGACCACCGCAAATATCAGCCACAGCGGCCAGCTGCACAGCGTCATGCCGAACACGCGCTGCACGGCGGAGATATGGCTGGCGCCGCGCTTCGGGCTCGTTTTCTCAAGGTGCAGTAAAAGTCCGCGATTGCCCAGCGGATAGGCAAACGCCGCCAGCGCGACGGCCGCGATGGCGAGCCAGTCCCCCGCCGACAGCCGACCCTGCGCATGGCCCCACTGCAGGGTAAACACGCCGGCGACAATCAGCACACCAATGCCCAGGCTGCGCCAGGCCAGCCGGCGGCGCTCGTCGCGATACAGCAGCGGCGCCAGCAGCGGCCCGGCCAGCACGGTGATCTGGAAACTGCCGGCGATCAGCCAGGACGGCCCGCTGCTCGCTGCCCAGGTCAGCGGAATGCCGAACAGCACAAAACCGACGCTGCTCCACAGCAGCCACGATCGCGGGTAACGCCGCAGCTCCTGCGGCAGCGCACCCAGGCCGCCCTGCCACGGAACCACCAGCGCCAGCAGCGGCAGCGTGAACAGATAACGCAGAATCACCGCCCACTGCCAGTGACCACCGCCAGCCACCAGGCTGCGATTGAGTACGTAAGTCAGCGTAAAAAACAGCGCAGAACACAGCGCCAGAGCAACGGCTTTGAAGGAAGGCGAACGCATGAGATGACCGAGACCAGTTGTAACGCCAGTGTGCCATAGCAGGCGTTGGCCAGCAGGTCCGCAGGCATCTTTTCCATAGCGACAACGGACGCAATCACGCTATCGTTTCCACCAGACAACATTGAAGACGTCTAAACGTCTATTTTTTTCGGCCGCGTCGGTTTCCTTTTTCGGCCATCCATCAGCCCGACCACACAGGACTATCGCACTAGAGCGGGAGGCCGGCACTTTCCGTAGCCGGAACCAGCGGCAGCTGCAGCGTTACCCGCAGGCCGCCGCCGGGTGCGTTCTCCGCCCGGAGCTCACCGGCGTGTACCTGCACTACGCGCTGCACGATGGCCAGGCCCACGCCGTGGCCGTCCGCGCGCGCCGCGTTGCTGCCGCGATAGAACGGCCTAAACAGTGAGGCCAGCTCGGCCTCCGGCACGCCGGGGCCATGATCGCGAATCGACAGCTCGGCGCTCCCGTGCAGCATCTGCACACCCAACTCCACGACGCCGCCAACCGGACTGAACTTGATCGCGTTGGCGATCAGGTTGCCCACGGCGCGGCCCAGCAGCAGCGGGCTACCGGTCATGAGTACAGGTACACCGCCCTTCACTTGCAGCAGCACTTCGCGCACGCCGGCCTCGAGTTCGGCCTGCGCCACGCAGGTGCGGACGAGTTCGTCGAGATCCAGCTGCTCGCGGCTCATCCCGGGAATGCCGCCCTCCAGACGCGAGAGGGCCAACATTTCGCCGGTCATTCGGTCGAGCCGCTCGATCTCCTGCTCGGCCTGTAGAAAATACGGCTCGGCCTCGTCCGGGCCCTTGCTGCGCTGGGCGAAATTCAGGATCAGCTGCAGCCGCGCCAGCGGCGAGCGCAGCTCGTGCGACAGATCCTGCAGCACGCCGCGGTCATGGGCGACCAACGCCTCGATACGTTCGGCCATGGTGTCGAAATCGTAGGCCAGCAGGGCCAGCTCATCATGCTTGTCGCCGCGGCGGCGGCCAACCCTTGTTGAGAGTTCACCGGCAGCCATACGCCGCGTGGCATCGCGCAAGGCCTCGACCGGCCGGGCGACGCTGCGCGCGACCCACCAGCTCAACAGTGCGATGAACAGCAGCAGCAAGGTCAGCTGCACGCCCCACAGGATCAGCTGCCGGGTCTGCGGCGCCAGACGCGCATGCGATCGACTCAATGCCACCAGCTGGCGCGGACGTCCGTCATCGCCGGTGACCTGCTGCACGGCCACGTAAAGTCCTGGCCACGGTTGCAGCACAACATCCTTGCCGGCATCGAGCCAGCTCGACAGCGAACGCTCGGCCGTAGGGTGCAGACGGATCGGCGCCAGCGGCTGCCCCTTTTCGTACAGCGTGGCCTCGATGCCCTCGTGCCGTTGCTGCATCGACCAGTCGGCCAGCGCATTGGCGCCGCCGGTTTCATAGGCCACGTCGGCGCTTTGCGCCAGCGCGACCCAGTCGATCTCCTTGACCGTGGTGTAGTCGATGAAGCCGCGCGTCAACAGGCCACCGAGAAACAGCACCAGCAGGTTGCCGATGCCAAACCACAGCAGCAGCCGCCGATACAGCGAGCTCTTGAACGGACTCACGGCGTGCTTACCACGAGCACATAACCGGCGCCGCGCACGGAATCGATATGCGGTGCGTTGGGCGAGGCTTCGGCCAGCTTGTGGCGCAGACGGCTGACGTGCACGTCGACGCTGCGATCGAAACGCTCCAGTTCGCGACCCAAGGCAAAACGCGTCAGCACCGTTTTTTCGACCAGCTCACCGGCGCGCTGTGCCAGCGCCTGCAACAGCATGTATTCGGCACCGGTGAGCGACATTTCATTGCCATCGGCGAAGGCGCGCCGCTCGCCGGGGAGCAGGCGCAGCACGCCCACCTGCAGCACGCCCGCGTTGACCGGCGTGTTGCGCCGAAGCTGCGCGCGCACGCGCGCCAGCAGTTCGCGCGGCAGACACGGCTTGGAGAGGTAATCGTCAGCGCCAAGCTCCAGCCCGACGATGCGATCGACCGGCTCACCGCGCGCGGAGAGCATGATCACCGGCAGTCGGTACTGCAGGCGCAGTTCGCGCAGCGTATCCAGACCGTCGCGGCCGGGCATCATTACGTCGAGGATCAAAAGATCGGGACGCTTTGCGGCGTCATGCAGATGCGCGAGCGCCGCGCTACCGTCATGCGCAAGGTCCACTTCAAAACCTTCGCGCTGCAGGTACTCGGCCAGCAGGCTGCAGAGGGCGCGGTCGTCATCAACGATCAGAATTCGGGACATGATGCTCGGATGCTTGTGGCTACGATTGATGTGACAGCTAAGCGGTAGCGCGCGCGCAGCACCACGTGCTTTACCCATCTTTACCCCACGGCAAAGAACATATACGCGGGGGTGGCGTCCAATATACGCAACAAAACACCTCCCACACTCGAAGGTATTATTTATGCGCAAGAGCACTTCACTCCTCCTGCTTCTGGCGGCGGCCGTCTCCTGCACGACGCTGGCAGTTTCCGCCCAGGCCGGCGGTCCGGAAGGCGGCTGGCACGGTGGCCACGGCCACGGCCAGCTCATGGCGCTGAGCAAGCTCAACCTGACCGACGCGCAGCGCGCCAGCATCAAACAAACCATGCAGGCCAGCTTCGCGCAAAGCAAAACGCAGCGTCAGGCGCTTCATCAGCAGCGCGACGCATTTGAAGCGATGACGCCGGACCAGGTCGGCTATCAGGCCGCGGCGGCCAGTCTGGCCACCGCCGAAGGTGCCGCCGCCCAGCAGCGCGTGCAGCAGCAGGCGACCGTCCGCGCCCAGATCTACGCCTTGTTGACCACCCAGCAAAAGGCGCAGTAC
>CBAAAD010000069.1:0-9949 GCA_964658785.1 uncultured Methylobacterium sp. | reverse complement strand
CTTGGCATGGCCAGCAATGGTGAGCTGACGGTACTGAAGCTGCTGATGGTGGTAGCGTTGGTTCTAGCCGTGACGGCGTTCGTGGTGTTTATGGAGCGCGCCCAGCGGCGTATCACCGTGAATTACGCACGACGCTCCGGCGGCCAGCGTGCCTACATGAACCAGACCTCGCATCTGCCGCTGAAGATCAACATGGCTGGCGTTATTCCGCCGATCTTCGCTTCCAGCTTGCTGATGTTTCCGGCAACTGCTGTGGCCTGGTTCGGTGCCAATCACCAGTCGCGCTGGCTGCAGGATCTGACGCAGCAGTTGAGCCCGGGCAATCCATTGCACGATATCGTTTTCGCGGTGCTGGTGATTGCGTTTGCGTTCTTCTATACGGCGATTGTGTTCAACGCTGAAGAGACGGCTGACAATTTGAAGCGTTCAGGCGCTTTGATTCCAGGCATTCGTCCGGGTCGCGCTACGGCCAACTACGTTGATGCGGTCATGACGCGGTTGACTGGCGTGGGTGCGCTGTACCTGGTGCTGGTCTGTCTGGTTCCATCGTTCATGCAGGCTACCTGGCATGTTCCGTTCGTCTTCGGTGGCACCTCGCTGCTGATCGTGGTGGTGGTGGTGATGGATTTCACGGCTCAGGTGCAGGCGCATCTGGTCAGTCACCAGTACGAGAGTTTGCTCAAGAAGGCCAATTTGCGTCGCAACTGAGGTTGTACGTAAAGGGCTAAAGGTGGTGAGTGCTGCGGCAGTGGATGCCGCAGGGCTTTCCAGTGAAGTTAATTCAGGTTAGAATTGCGCGTTTACCGCGCACGAAAGCATCGGAGATAACACATCATGGCGCGCATTGCGGGTGTCAATTTGCCGGTCCAGAAACATGTCTGGGTTGGTCTGCAGAGCATTTTCGGTATCGGCCGCAGCCGGGCCAAGAAGGTCTGCGTGGATGCCGGAGTGGTTCCGACCACGCCGATCAAATCACTCAGCGAAGGCGAGGTGGAGAAAATCCGCCACGAAATCGCTAAGTACACCGTCGAAGGCGATCTGCGCCGTGAGGTGGGTATTGCCATCAAGCGTCTGATGGATCTGGGCTGCTATCGCGGCCTGCGCCATCGTCGCGGTCTGCCGGTGCGCGGCCAGCGCACGCGTACCAACGCACGTACCCGCAAGGGTCCCCGTCGCGCGATCAAGAAGTAACGGATTTCGAATATGGCTAAGCCGGTTAAAACCAAGAAGAAGATCAAGCGCGTTGTCACGGATGCCGTGGCCCACGTGCAGGCTTCTTTCAACAACACCATTGTCACCATCACCGATCGTCAGGGTAATGCTCTTTCGTGGGCCACTGCCGGCGGCGCCGGTTTTCGTGGTTCGCGCAAGTCCACCCCGTTCGCTGCCCAGGTCGCCGCCGAAAAGGCCGGCCGTGCTGCAGGCGATTACGGTGTAAAGACGGTCGAAGTGCGCATCAAGGGCCCAGGCCCGGGTCGCGAGTCGGCCGTGCGTTCGCTGAACGCGTTGGGCTACAAGGTGCTCAACATCATTGACGTTACGCCGATTCCGCATAACGGCTGCCGTCCCCCCAAGAAGCGTCGAGTCTAAGGAGCATACCCATGGCCCGTTATCGTGGAGCTACCTGCAAACTCGCCCGTCGTGAGGGTGCAGATCTCAGCCTGAAGAGTCCGGCGCGCGCGCTGGATTCCAAGTGCAAGCTGGAAAACAAGCCCGGCCAGCATGGCGCCAACAAGCGCATGCGCATGTCGGACTACGCCGTGCAGCTGCGTGAAAAGCAGAAGGTCAAGCGCATCTATGGTGTGCTTGAGCGCCAGTTCGCCAACTATTACTCCAAAGCGGCAACGACCAAGGGCAACACGGGTGAAAACCTGCTGCAGCTGCTTGAGAGCCGTCTGGACAATGTCGTCTATCGCATGGGTTTCGCGGTTACCCGCGCCCAGGCTCGTCAGCTGGTTGCCCACAAGGCCATCCTGGTGAACGGCAAGAAGGTCAACATTCCTTCCTACCAGGTGCGGCCGGGCGACGCGATTGCTCTGACCGAGCGCGCTCGTACCCAGCTGCGCGTGCAGGAAGCGTCGACCATCTTCGACACCATGGATCTGCGTCCGATCTGGGTCGAAGTCGATGCCAAGAAATTTGAAGGTACGTTTAAGTCGGTGCCGGAACGCAGTGATCTGCCTTCCGACATCAATGAAGCCCTGATCGTCGAGCTTTACTCGAAGTAATTTTACCGGAGCTCTGCATGGCAGTTTCGTCAACTAGTGTGCTGCGGCCTCGGGGCCTCAGCGTCGAACAGCTCGGAGCCAATCGCGCCAAGGTCGTGGTAGAGCCGCTCGAGCGTGGTTTCGGCCACACCCTGGGCAATGCGCTGCGCCGCGTGCTGCTGTCCTCGATTCCCGGCAGTGCCATCGTCGAAGTGGAAATCGACGGCGTGCTGCACGAGTACACCACGCTCGAAGGTCTGCAGGAGGACGTGATCGAAGTCCTGCTCAACCTGAAGGACGTGGCCATTCGTCAGCATTCCGGCGATGAAGTAACGCTTACCCTCTCCAAGAAGGGCAAGGGTGTGGTCACGGCCGGCGATATCGTGGTCGATCACACGGTTGAGATCATCAACCCGGAGCACGTGCTCTGCCATCTGACCAAGGACATTGCGCTCAACATGCGTTTGAAGGTGCGTCGCGGCGTCGGCTACCAGCCCGCTAGCACGCGTCAGCATCCGGATGACGAGGCGCGGCCGATCGGTCGTCTGCAGCTCGATGCGTCCTTCGCACCGATTCTGCGCGTGGCTTACGAAGTGGACGCCGCTCGCGTTGAGCAGCGTACCAACCTCGACAAGCTGGTTCTGGATATCGAGACCAACGGCACCATCGGCGCTGAAGATGCGGTTCGCAAGGCCGCTGAAATCATCAATGATCAGCTGTCCGTGTTCGGTGACTTTTCGCGTCGCGAGAGCGCCACCGACAAGGCCGAGAAGAGCGGCTTCGATCCGCTGTTGCTGCGCCCGATCGACGATCTGGAGCTCACGGTGCGTTCGGCCAACTGCCTCAAGGCCGAGAGCATCTACTACATCGGCGATCTGGTTCAAAAGACCGAAGTCGAGCTGCTGAAAACCCCGAACCTTGGCAAGAAGTCGCTGACGGAGATCAAGGATGTGCTCGGTGGCCGCGGTCTGGCCCTCGGCATGAAGCTTGAGAACTGGCCGCCGCCGGGTCTGTCGCACGGTATGCAGTTGGGTTGAGTATGTTGAGCGATCGTCCTTGATCGCCTACCTGTAAACCTTTAGCTGGAGTGAGTAGAGCGCTCCAGCTAAAATGGAAACAGCGGCTCTTCGTGGCCGCAGTGTTAATGTTGGCGGTCCGTCTTGATCGCCGAGTATGCGGTTTGGCCAATAGGCGTTTGCCGCTGAGCCAGCCGCCCAAGACGGCGATGTACGGCCGTACTTCCAATAAGAGCCCGTGTTTAAAAGGCTCCTCATAGCGGGTAACCGCGGGAACCCGGACGTAAGCGCCGGTTTTTCATAACAACAGACTTCAGAGACTTTTGCCATGCGCCATCAAAAATCCGGTCGCAAACTCAACCGCACCAGCTCGCACCGCGAAGCCATGTTCAAGAATATGGCGTCCTCGCTGTTCAAGCACGAGTTGATCCGCACCACCCTTCCCAAGGCGAAGGAACTTCGCCGCGTTGCCGAGCCGCTGATTACGCTCGCCAAGGTCGACGGCGTGGCCAATCGCCGCCTCGCTTTCTCGCGCATGCGCGACAAGGAAGCGGTAGGCAAGCTGTTCGTCGAGCTGGGCCCGCGTTACCGCGAGCGCGCCGGCGGCTATCTGCGCATCCTCAAGTGCGGCTTTCGTCCTGGCGACAACGCGCCGATGGCTTATGTCGAGCTGGTGGGTCGCCCGCAGGTCGAGGCTGTCGACGCCGAGTAATCGGGTTGGCGGTGTGCGGTTCACGCATTCCTCCGCGTCGCGCTAGAAAGAAAAACCCGGCAGGTAACTCGCCGGGTTTTTTGTTGTCTTTGTTTTCTGCACAGGCTGCCGGCGTCGCTGCGATGCTGACAGCGGCTTGGTGAGCAGGTAATGTCATCGTTCCCGCAAGGCATCAACACGCCATGAACCCATTCCGCTGGTCTTACCGCCTCTGTTTCCTGCTCGGCTTTTTCATCTGTGTCGGGCTGCTTGGTTTCGCGCTGTATGCCGAGCACACGTGGGGGATGAATCCCTGTCCGCTGTGCATTTTTCAGCGCATCGCTTTCATCGTGATGGCGGCGTTCTTTCTTCTGGGCGCCATCGTCGGGCCTCGTGCAGGCGGTCGATGGATCACCACAGGCGGCGCCCTGCTGGGTGCACTTTTTGGCATCGGTGTGGCCAGCCGGCATCTGTGGATTCAGTCGTTGCCGGCTGATCAGGTTCCTTCGTGCGGACCGCCGCTGGATTACATGTTTGGCGCCTTTCCGTTTGCCAAGGTGCTGAAGCTGGTGTTTACCGGCTCCGGTGAGTGCGCCAAGGTCGAACCCATACTCGGTTTGCCCATACCCGCATGGAGTCTTTTGTGGTTTGTCTTGCTGGCGATACTGGCGATCGTTGCCACGCGTCGACGGAGTGCGCTGCGATGAATGTGCGGCAGTTGAATGTAACATCGACGGATTTGACCGGCCCCGCGCTTCCGGAGGCCGTGGATTGGTCGCCGGATACCTGGCAGCGGCGCGAAGCATTGCAGCAGCCAAGTTACGAGGATGCGTCCGAACTTGCGGAGGCGAGCGCTCATTTGTCGCGACTGCCGCCGTTGGTCACGTCGTGGGAAGTGCTGGCGCTGAAGCAGGCTTTGGCTGAGGCGCAGGACGGGCACCGTTTTGTATTGCAGGGTGGCGACTGCGCGGAGAGCTTCAACGACTGCACCAGCCCGATCATTTCCAACCGGCTCAAAGTGCTGCTGCAGATGAGTCTGGTGCTGGTGCACGGGCTGAAAAAGCCGGTGCTGCGGGTGGGTCGCTTTGCGGGGCAGTATGCCAAGCCACGCTCGACCGACAACGAAACGCGCGACGGCGTGACCTTGCCGAGTTTCCGCGGCGATCTGATCAACGGTCAGGCGTTCACTCCGGAAGCGCGCCGGGCCGATCCGCAGCGGCTGATCCAGGCGCATGCGCATTCGGCGCTGACGATGAATTTCGTGCGCGCGCTGATCGACGGCGGCTTTGCCGATCTGCATCACCCGGAGTACTGGGATCTGGCCTGGGTCGAGAGTTCACCGCTCGCGGCCGAGTACCGCGAGATGGTGACTAACATCGGCGACTCGCTGCGCTTCATGGAGACGCTGGCCGGGCCCATCGCCGGGTTCTCGCGCGTGGATTTTTTCACCTCGCACGAGGCGCTGCTGCTGCACTACGAGCAGGCGCTGACCCGCCAGGTGCCGCGCCATCGCGGCTGGTTCAACCTGTCCACGCACTTTCCCTGGATCGGCATGCGCACGGCCGCGCTGGACGGCGCGCACGTGGAATATTTCCGCGGCATCAGCAATCCGATCGCGGTGAAGATCGGCCCGACGGTCACGCCAGAAAAATTGCTGCCGCTGATCGAAGCGCTGAATCCGCATGACGAGCCGGGCCGGCTGACGCTGATCCATCGCATGGGTAACGCGCAGATCGCCGAAGCGCTGCCGCCGCTGCTGCAGGCGGTGAAGCGCGAAGGTCGGCGTGTGCTTTGGGTGGCCGATCCGATGCACGGCAACACCGAGAGCACCTCGAACGGCCACAAGACCCGCCGCTTCAACAATATCGCCGGCGAGCTCGATCAGGCGTTCGATATTCATGCTGCCGCCGGCACGCGGCTGGGCGGTGTGCATCTGGAGCTTACCGGTGAAGACGTCACCGAATGCATGGGCGGCGCGCGCGATTTGTCCGAAACCGACCTGGATCGTGCGTACAAGTCGATGGTCGATCCGCGCTTGAACTACGAACAGTCGCTGGAGCTGGCCATGCTCATCGTGCGCAAGTCGGTCGGCACGACGGCCGCCTGATGCGACCGTCGTGACTGAGCCCGTCTGGCTCAGAACCAAGCACTGTGCCTGTCGTTACTGAGCGGTCGGCGCATCGTTGATCGAGCGGGGAAACGTTGGCGCTCTCCACGCATGCGTATGCTGCTCGAAACCGTAGCCGATCGCGATCAGCGTCGGCTCGCTCCACTTGGCGCCAAACAGCACGATGCCGACGGGCAAACCGTGCGCCCATCCGGCCGGCACGGTCATTGACGGATAGCCGGAAACGGCCGCGGGCTGTGACGCGCCGCCAACCGTCGGATCGCCGCTCACGATATGATCGCCCAGCACCGGATCGGTCATATAGGCCGGGCCCCACGAGGGCGCCAGCAGGGCATCGAGATGGTCGGCTTTCAACGCCGCGTCAATGCCTTCCGGCCCGGCCAGCCGTTTGGCCTTTTCCAGCGCCTGCGTATAAGCCGCGTCCGTGAGTGGGCCCCTGGCCTCGGCCTGCTCGAACAGCTCCTGCCCGAACCACGGCATTTCGCGCGCGGCTTCGCGCTTGTCGAAGGCGATCAGGTCCGACAGCGTATGCACGCTCAGTCCGCGGCGCGTGGCCAAATAAGCGTTCATATCGTGCTTGAAGTCGTACTGCATCACGGTGGACTCCGGCTCGCCCAGTTCGCTCAGATGCGGCAACGTAACCGGATCGATGATGATGGCGCCCTGCGCCTTCATGACGGCAATCGCCGCATCGAGAACACGATCGGCATTCGGCTCGGCGCCGCCGAGCTGACGCACCACGCCGATTCGTTTGCCGCGCAGTCCGTTCGGATCGAGAAATCGGGTGTAGTCGGTCGCGTGCTTGTCAGCGTCAACCGTTGCCGGATCGGCGGCATCGCTGCCGGCGATCACGCCGAGCAGAGCGGCCGCGTCGGCCACGTTGCGCGCGATGGGACCGGCCGTATCCTGATTGTGGCTGATCGGCACGATACCGCTGCGGCTGACCAAACCGAGCGTGGGCTTGATGCCGACGACGCCATTCATCGATGACGGACAGATGATCGAACCGTCCGTTTCGCTACCGATGGCCACCGTGGTCAGGCCGGCGGCCACTGCCGCGGCCGAGCCGGCGCTGGAGCCGCAGGGATTGCGATCGAGCGCATAGGGATTGTGCGTCTGTCCACCGCGACCGCTCCAGCCGCTGCTGGCATGGGTCGAGCGATAGTTCGCCCATTCGCTGAGATTGGTCTTGCCCTGGATCAGGGCGCCTGCGCGACGCAGACGCGTGACGAGTGCCGCATCCTGCGACGCCGGTGCGCCCATCAGCGCCAGGGATCCGGCGCTGGTCTGCATGCGGTCGCCGGTGTCGACGTTGTCTTTCAGCATTACCGGAATGCCATACAGCGGGCCGTGCGTTTTTGGCCGCTGCCTGTCCAGCGCCGTCGCCAGGCTTGCCGTGTCGGGATTGACCTCCAGCACGGCGCGCAGCATCGGGCCGCTCTGATCGATTTGCTTAATGCGCTGGCCGAACTGTTGAGCCAGGCGGGCAGTGCTGAGGTGGCCTGCGTCCATCTGCTGCTGCAGCTGGGCCATGGATGCGTAGACGTTAGGGACATCCTCCGCGGCGCTGGACGCGCATGCTGCACAAGACAAGACGACGGCAAAAATCATGCGGACCATGGTGGACTCCAGGCAGTTGTTGCACAGGTTATCGTGGGCCACCGGTCTTGCGGTGACCCTGCGATTTCGCGACGCAGGCACCGGCGCACGATATCGATGAGAATGAAGGGATGAATGTTCGCAACATGCTGAAAACAGTAGCCGATACTTTCGGCGGCTGGCGTCCGACGGCTTTGCTTCTGATGCTGCTGGCGCTGCGCCCCGGCATGGCGGCTGACGCTACCGCGCCAGCGCCGATCCCCGACACCTTGCAGCAACGCATGGCGGCCTGCATTGCCTGCCACGGCGATCATGGCGAGGGCGCGGCGGACAGTCGTTTCTTTCCTCGGCTGGCGGGCAAGCCTGCCGACTATCTTGCGCGGCAGCTGCGTTATTTTCAGAGCGGCCAGCGCAAGTATGCGCCGATGCAGTACATCACCAAGCCGCTGAGCCCGGCGTACATTCACGAGATGGCTGCGTATTTTTCGGCTCAGGTGGTGCCGTACAAAAGCTCGCCTGTGCCGACGCTTTCCGCCGCGGTACTTCAGCGTGGCGAGCAGATCGTCACGCAGGGTAATCCATCGGCCAAGCTGCCCGCGTGCCAAAGCTGCCACGGCAAACAGCTCACCGGGGTAGAGCCGAACATTCCCGGGCTGGTCGGCTTGCCGTATGACTACGTGAGCTCGCAGCTGGGTTCGTGGCGCACCGGCACGCGCGCGTCGGCAGCGCCCGATTGCATGGCGCAAATTGCCAATCGCCTGAGCCCCGACGATATCACGGCGGTGTCCGCGTGGCTGGCCAGTCAACAGCCGCCGGCCGATACGCACGCGCAAGCGGCTGGCTCGGTCAATCCGCCGTTGGCGTGCGGCGTGCTGGGCGCCAGGGGAGACGGCGCATGATGAAGTGGCTGCGCCGCCTGTTGGTTCTGCTGGTGCTGCTGGTTCTCGCGGCGGCGCTGGTGCTCTGGCTTTCCCGCGATCGTGCCGAACCGCTGCCCGCTGCGATGCGCAGCATCGGTGTGGCGACGCTGAAAAATCCCGCCCTGATTGCTCGCGGCCAATACCTCGCCACGGTCGGCGACTGCCGCGTTTGCCACACGGCATCCGGCGGCCAGCCGTATGCCGGCGGGCGCAGCGTGGTGACGCCGTTTGGCGATATTCCTTCGCCCAACCTCACGCCGGACAACGCCACAGGGATCGGGCCATGGCGCTTCGAGGATTTCTGGCGCGCTCTGCACAGCGGTATCGGCCAGAACGGCAAGCTGCTTTACCCGGCCTTTTCCTATACGGCGTTTACCAAGGTGAGTGCGGACGATGCGTTGGCGATCTTCGCTTACCTGCGCTCGCTGCCGCCGGTGAATCAGCCGTCTGGACGGCCAAACCTGCGCTTTCCCTACAGCGTTCGCGACGCACTGATCGGCTGGCGTCTGCTGTATTTCCACGAAGGGCAGTACGCGGCGGATCCCGGCCAATCCGCGCAGTGGAATCGCGGTGCTTACCTGGTGCAGGGCCTGGGTCACTGCAACGAATGCCACGACGCGCGCAACAGCCTCGGCGCCGTATCCAGCCAGCAGCTCTTGTCGGGCGGTGAAATGCCCGCGCAGAACTGGTACGCGCCCGATCTCAGCACCCGGCAGAACGGCGGGCTGCAGGGCTGGAGTCGTACAGATATCGTCGATCTTCTGAAGACCGGCCAATCACGCCACGGCGCGGCGTTCGGCCCGATGGCCGAGGTCGTGACCGAGAGCACGCAGCATCTTACCGACGAGGATCTGCAGGCGATCGCGGTGTATCTGCAGTCGCTGCCCGCGCGGGCCGTGGCCGCGGCGCCGGGCGAAGCGTTCCGCGACAAGGCCCTGGTCGATGAGGGTGAGAAAATCTACGCGCAGCAGTGCGCGAGCTGTCACCGCCAGGACGGCAGCGGTGTCGCCGGCATCTATCCGCCGCTCGACCGCAACGCGTCGGTCACCGAGCCGGTGGGTGTGAATGCCACTCGAGTGGTGCTGCTGGGCGGCTTTTCGCCGGGCACCGCGGCTAACCCGCGACCGTATTCGATGCCGCCGTTTGCGCAGCAGCTCAGCGACACCGAGGTTTCCGCCGTGGTGAGTTACGTGCGGCAGGCCTGGTCGAATCACGCGCCGGTCGTGCAGGAGCGCGACGTCAGCAAATACCGCACGACACCGCTCGACTGAGTGCTTTAGCGTGTTGACTTCGTACGCATTGTGCGGGTGAGTTCGGCCAAGGCCAGCCATGGCGCGATCGTCCAGTGGCCGCGCGCCTGCCCCGACGGCGAGGGCAGCACGAAGATC
>CBAAAD010000068.1:0-10060 GCA_964658785.1 uncultured Methylobacterium sp. | reverse complement strand
CTACGACTCGGCGCTGGTGAACCTCGGTCAGCTGATCATCATTCCCGCAGCGATTTCGTATCTCCTCGCGCTGGCGCCGGGCGCATTGATGATGCTGTTCGGCTGGCGTACGCGTGAGCGTCGGCGGGCATCGCATCTGTCCGCGTCCTCGGTCGGCGGCCTGCTTTTACGGAGCATGGCCCTCACCGTGCTGCTGGAAGCGGTCGTTGCCTACCTCAACCATGGACGCGGCGTGCCGCTGATGTTTGGCGTGTTTCTCGGCCTTGCGGTGGCGATGGACTACGCGCTGAAGCGGACGCGCTGGGGCCGTTCGATGAACGCCGTCGGCGGCAACCATGAGGCCGCACGACGGGCCGGCATCCATGTCAGCGCCATCTACACCAGCGCTTTCGTGCTTTGCGCGAGTTTCGCCGCGCTCGGCGGCGTGCTGACGGCGGCACGGCTGGCGTCGGCCAGTCAGCAGGCCGGTACCGGCGACGTGAACCTCAACGCCATCGCGGCGGCGGTCATCGGTGGCACCAGCCTGTTCGGCGGCCGCGGCAGCGCGTATTCGGCCGTTCTCGGCATCATCGTGATCCAGTCCATTGCCAGCGGTCTGACGCTACTGAATCTGTCGTCATCGTTGCGCTTCATGATCACCGGCGCGGTACTCGCCATCGCGGTCATCGTCGACTCACTCGCCAGGCAGTCACGGGTCTCGCACGGCCGCGCGTAATTCACCGCAAATAAGGAGCATCCAATGACTGACATGTTGAAGGGAAAGATCGCCGCCATCACGGGTGCGGCGTCCGGTATCGGCCTGGAATGCGCGCGCACGCTGCTCGCCGAAGGCGCGAGGGTCGTGTTGATTGATCGCGCCGCAGACAGGCTCAAGCAACTGTGTGCCGAACTGGGACCCAACGCATTCCCGTTGGTCGTAGATCTGCTGAAGCCCGCGGAAGTTTCCGCAATGCTGCCTGAAATCCTGGAGCTCGCCGGCGGTCTGGATATCTTTCATGCCAACGCCGGTGCATACGTGGGCGGCGAGGTGGTGGAAGGCAATCCGGACGACTGGGATCAGATGCTCAATCTCAACGTCAACGCGGCGTTTCGATCCGTCCACGCGGTACTGCCGCATCTGGTCGCACAGAAATCGGGCGACATCATTTTTACCAGCTCTATCGCGGGTATCGTCCCGGTCGTGTGGGAGCCGATCTACACCGCGTCCAAATTCGCGGTTCAGGCTTTCGTCCATACGATCCGCCGCCAGCTGTCGAAACATGGCGTGCGGGTCGGTGCGGTGGCGCCGGGGCCTGTCGTTACGGCGCTGCTCGACGACTGGCCAAAGGCGAAGATGGACGAGGCGCTCGCCTCGGGCAGCCTGATGCAGCCCAAGGAAGTCGCCGATGCGGTGCTATTCATGCTGACCCGGCCACGCAACGTGACCATTCGCGATCTGGTCATCCTTCCAAATAATGTCGATCTTTGACACGCGCAGCGGACGCTTTACCCCGCGCCGGTCAGCTAGCCGGCGGCGCGGCCCTCGGCGGGTTGAACGGCATCCTTGAAGACAGTGAACCATGACCTCTGAAAATACGAGTTCCGTCGCGACAGGCCACGAGCGCTACGTCATCGGCGTCGATGTCGGCACGGGCAGCGCCCGGGCTGGCATCTTTGATCTCGCCGGTCGCATGCTTGCGTCGGCTAGCCATGAGATCACCCTGTTCCGGGAAAGTGGTTCGATCGTCGAGCAGTCGAGCAGCGAGATATGGACGGCTGTCTGTCATTCGGTGCGGGCCGCCCTGTTGCATGCGGCGGTGCCGCCGGCACAGGTCGCCGGCATCGGTTTCGATGCCACCTGCTCGCTCGTCGTGCTGGGCCCTGGCGGACAGCCTCTGCCCGTCGGCCCGTCCGGTCAGGCCGGGCGCGACATCATCGTGTGGATGGATCACCGTGCCGTGGCGCAGGCGGAGCGCATCAATGCCACGGGCCACGAAGTGCTTGCCTTCGTCGGTGGCCGGATATCGCCGGAAATGGAAACCCCGAAGTTGCTCTGGCTGCTCGAGAACAAGCCGGATGTTTTCGCGTCGGCATGGCAGTTTTTCGACCTGACCGATTTCCTGACCTGGCGCGCAACCGGGGACCTTTCCCGCTCCACCTGCACAGTCACCTGCAAGTGGACCTACCTGGCGCACGAGCGGCGCTGGGACGAAAGCTATTTCCGCAGCGTCGGTCTGGGCGTGCTGGCCGACGAAGCCTTCGCCCGCATTGGCCAAACCGTCGTCGATCCGGGAACGCCACTGGGCCACGGGCTGACGCCGGAGGCGGCGGCCGAACTGGGCTTGCTGGCCGGCACACCGGTCGGCACGGGCATCATCGATGCACACGCCGGAGGCATCGGCACGGTCGGCGCCGAGGGCGAGCCGGAGAGGTGCCTTGCTTACGTTTTCGGCACGTCATCGTGCACGATGACCACCACCCGCGGCCCGGTTTTCGTGCCGGGCGTGTGGGGGCCCTACTTCTCGGCCATGGTCCCCGATGCGTGGCTGAACGAGGGCGGACAGTCGGTTGCCGGGGCGGCAATCGAACAGCTGCTTGCGATGCACCCGGCAGCGTCGGAGGCGCGGCGCCGGGCGGAGCAGCTGGGACAGCCGCTGCCGGTGATGCTTGCCGCTCTCGCGGCGCAGACGGCAAACAGCCTGTCGGAAACGGTGATGCTGGCCCAGGGGCTGCATATCGTGCCGGAGTTTCTGGGCAACCGGGCGCCGCTTGCCGATCCCCACGCCAGGGCGGTGATCGCCGGTCTGGGTATGGAAAATGACCTGAACAGTCTGGTCGCCCTCTACGTCGCCGGCATCTGCAGCATCGGTTACGGCCTGCGCCAGATCATCGAAGCGCAGGCGCTCGCCGGCGCGCCGATCGAGCGAGTGGTGATCAGCGGCGGCGCCGGCCAGCTCGATCTTGTTCGACAGCTGCTGGCGGATACGACGGGAAAGCCCTTGCTGGCCACTGCGGCGAAAGAGCCCGTGCTGCTCGGTGCCGCGATGCTGGGCGCCGTGGCGGGCGGCCAGTTCGACAGCGTGCGCACGGCCATGACGCGCATGTCGTCGATCAGCGAAACCTTCGCGCCGACGGTCGGCGACATCGAAGCCCTGCACGTGAAAAGGTTTCATGCGTTCAAGCAGCTGCAGACGGTGGCCAGGGATATCCGGTAACCGGGCGCGAGCACGTCATCTGCCAAAGCCTTGCGCCGGATCCGCGTGCCGCTGTAGCGCGCGTGTTCGTGCCCCGTGCCAATCGCAACATGGCTAGAACACCTGCGGATTTCACGTCACCGCTGCGGCGTTCAATCGCCGCCCTCGCCGGTGCAAACGGTCCGCGCCACACGATCGGCCGTCAGCCCCTGGATCAGCACCGAAAACGCCGCGACGCCATAGGTCAGGCGCGGCCCGCGCCGGGCGCGATCGGCGCTCAAGTCCGATGATTCACGAGAAAAATGGATCGTCACACGATCGAGAGGTGAGGCTGACCTGGGGCCGAACCCGCGCGGGCTGAAGGGTTGGGTGCGGGCTGGCGGTCCGGGTCGGATCAGGGTTCGGGTCCGGGTTCGGGGAGATCGTGTACGGGCTCTCAGCGCGGCATCGGTTTCATGTCCTAGAACGCGCCCGGTCCAGCCATTGGCTCAGGCCGAGAGCATCTGGGAAATCTCGCTCGCGGCGTCCTTCGAGCGTGCTGCCAGCGAGCGCACTTCGGAGGCCACTACCGCAAAACTCTTTCCTTCATCGCCTGCTCGAGCGGCTTCAATGGTGGCATTGAGCGACAGAATATGCGTTTGGCGGGCAAGATCATTGATGGTCAATACAGCTTCGGCGATGCGACCCATCGTCAGGTGGCGCTCTGACACGTCGTCGGCGTACATGGTCACCCTCAGCAGGTCTCCTTTCACACCAAAGATCGCGTAGAAAGCGCTGCTGAGCCACACGGTTTTTCCATCGGCGTCGACCGTCTGGACGTCGAGCTCGATACCCTCGCCGGACCTGAGCTTGCCGGCCTCATCGCTGGACATCACGCTGCGATAGATGGTTTCGAGTGCGGGCCTGGCTGCGGCGATGTCGTTGTGGCCGAGTATCCGCAGCATGTCCGGACTCGCATCGTGCAGTTCACCGCTGTTCGACCAGTCGGCAACTGCCGAGGATTGCCAGATCGCGCTCAGCCGCGTTTCGTCTTCGCGCGCCTTTATCTTGGTTTCGGTAATGTTGGCCTGTACGGAAATGATCTTTTTCAACTGGCCCATCTCGTTGAAAATGGGATTGATCGACAGCGAGATCCAGTACGCCGAACCGTCCTTGGCATAGTTCAGAATCTGCTCGTAAAACGGTTCCCGCGCATGAAGCCTGCTGCGAATGCGCGCCACCGTGGCCGGATCGGTGTGGGGGCCTTGAAGCAGCTTGCCCGGTTTTTTGCCAACCACTTCAGCGGAGCTGTACCCGCTCAGCTTGGTGAATCCGGCATTGACGTACTCGCAAAATCCATCAGGGCAAGTAATGATCACCGAGTTATCGGTACCGTCTGCCACCAGCGACAGCAGCTCGAAGGCCTTGCGCTCTTCCACCTGCCGGGTGGTATCGGTCGCGAATTTCACTACCTTGTAGGGCTTGCCAGTCAAATCGAGGATCGGATTGTAGTTGCCCTGGATCCAGACGTTTCCGCCCTGCTTGTTTAAGCGCCTGAACTCGGCCGAGCGAAATTTCCCCTCGCGCAACTCCGCCCAGAACTGCTCGTAGGACTGACTGCGACCTTCCGCTTCTTCAACGAACATTCGATGATGCTTGCCTCGCACTTCGTCAAGCGTGTAGCCCATCAGGCGCAAAAAGTTGTCGTTTGCATGCAGGACATGGCCGTCCATGTCGAACTCGATGGTGGCCTGAGAACGGTTGATCGCTTCGATCTGACTTTCGTAATTCGCGTCGCGCATTTTGCGCTCGGTCGTATCCTGCGCGATTTTCACGACGCTTGTGGGCCTGCCGCGGCGATCCATCACCGGGTTATAGCTGGCTTGCAGCCACACGATCGAGCCGTTGCTGGTCAGTCGTTTGAACTCGGCGCTCTGAAATTGCCCCTCACGCAGCTGCGCCCAAAAAACTTTGTATTCCTGAGTTTCCGCGTAGCCATCTTCCAAAAATATGCGGTGATGCCTGCCCTTGATCTGATCGAGTGAATAACCCATGAGGCTAAGAAATCGCGGATTCGCGTCGAGGATGTTTCCATCAAGATCGAATTCGATGACCGCCTGTGCCTGCATCAGCGCGGCCAGACGTCTTGCGGGCTCGGATTGCTTGGAACGGATCATGCGGCGTATTCCTAAAGGTTTAGGAAGCGATCGTCCTTGAAACGCTTGGGGGAGAATGCCGGGGAGGGATCGTATCGACGTCGGAGCCCAAGCGCGCGCACAAAGCACGGCACTGTCTGTTCTCCAGATACGTGTATGGCTATCGGCATCAGGGCATCAAACTTTAACCTGGCCGTTCGCATGCAAAGGCTGCAGCAAGAGGCGGCCCGAGCGGGCTGACAAAGCGCACGTCGACGGGGCCACTAGAGCTTGCGCCGTGGCCGCATCAGCGAGAGCCGCATGCTGCAAAGCCCGCGACCTGGTCATTGGATAAAGCGGAGCACAGCCCGGACACGGGCTATAGGCTGACGACAGACGCCGCGTCAGTCTGATAATTCGCAACCAGTGAGCGTCTTCGCCGTGGAGACCGGCCGACGTCGGATGAATTTCGACCTAGTCCCTGGATTCCAGCGCGCGGTTGACCCTCAGCGCAACGAGCGTGCAGGCGGCACCGGAAAGTAGGTACACGCTGACGGCAACCAGTCCGAACTTGGCCGAGAGCGCCAGCGCCACCAGCGGTGCAAAGGCGGCACCGACCAGCCACGCGAAGTCAGACGTGAGGGCCGCGCCGGTGTAGCGGAAACGGGCCAGGAAATTCGCCGTCACCGTGCCGGAAGCCTGGCCATACGACACGCCGAGCAGCGCAAAGCCAATCAGGATAAAGGCGTCCTGCGCGGCCGGGCCGCCGCCCAACAGCCAAGGGGCGAACAGCGCAAAAACGCCGATCAGCACCGCCAGCGTACCCAGCGTGTTGCGCCGGCCGAAGCGGTCGGCCAGCATGCCGGAGGCGATAGTGCCCAGCACGCCCAGCCCGCCGCCAATGATCTGCACGATCAGCACGTTGTCCAGTGTCTGCGTGGCATTGAGCGCAATCCACGACAGCGGAAATACCGTCACCAGATGGAACAGCGCGTAGCTGGCGAGTGCGGCGAACGCGCCGATGAAGAGGTTGTAGCCCTGCGCCCGCAGCATTTCGGTAATGCCGATAGGCTCCAGGTTGCCCTCTTCGAGCAGCTGCGTGTATTCCTCGGTCAGTACCAGCCGCAGGCGAGCGAACAGCGCCACCACGTTGATGGCAAAAGCCACGAAGAACGGATAACGCCAGCCCCAGTCCATGAAGTCGTCATTGGAAAGGTTGCCGTGCAGAAAGAGAAACAGGGCACCGGCAATCATGAAGCCGATCGGCGCGCCCAGCTGGCCAAGCATCGAGTACCAGCCACGCTTTGCCGCGGGCGCGTTCAGTGCCAGCAGCGACGGCAAGCCGTCCCATGATCCGCCCAGGGCAAAACCCTGCAGCAACCGGAAGAACGCGAGCAGCACGATGGCGCCGCCGCCGAGCACGCTGTAGCTGGGCAGAAACGCCATACCGACGGTGGACGTGCCGAGCAGGAACAGCGCCAGGGTGAGCTTGAAGCCGCGCCCCATGCGGCGCTGGATCGCCATGAACAGCGTGGTACCGATCGGCCGGGCGATGAACGCCATCGCGAAAATCGCGAACGACATCAACGTGCCATTGAGGCGGTCGGCAAAGGGAAAAAACACCGACGGAAAAACCATGACCGACGCGATGCCGAACACAAAGAAGTCGAAGTTCTCCGAGGTACGGCCGATCACCACGCCGACAGCGATTTCGCCCGGGGCAACTTTGGAGTGCCCGGCGGCCACGCCACCGGCGTTGTAGTCCGGCAGATGCGCGGAAGAGTCGTAGTGTTCTGGGGAAATGCTCGACATCGGTTTGCTCAATTCGGGACGTATGTTGCGACAGCGATATACTACGCTCGTTTCAAAGCATCGCATTCAAGCTGTAGCGCCGCCATAGGACAAAGTGTCCTATTCCTGCATTGCAGCAACGAGTGTACCTTTTTGTGTATCCCCAAGCGTATTTACCCTCTCGCAATGCCCCTGAAAAACTACCTACGCGGACTGCTCCTGCTCCCTGCCCTCGCGCTGCTGGGGGGTTGCAATGCCGTGCTGCTGCATCCGGAAGGCGACGTTGCGCTGCAACAGCGGGATTTGATCATTATCTCGCTTGGACTGATGCTGCTGATCGTTATTCCGGTCATCGTTCTGACCCTGGTGTTCGCCTGGCGCTACCGCGCGAAAAATACCGAGGCCTCGTACGACCCGGAATGGCATCACTCGACCATGCTCGAATTGGTCGTGTGGTCGGCGCCGCTGCTGATCATCATCGCGCTGGGCGCGCTGACCTGGGTCAGCACACACAAGCTGGACCCTTACCGGTCGCTGGACCGCATTTCGGCGAGCAAGCCGGTTGCAGCAGAGATCAAGCCATTAGTGGTAGAGGTGGTGGCGCTCGACTGGAAGTGGCTGTTCTTCTACCCCGAACAGGGCATTGCCACGGTCAACGAGCTGGCGGCACCGGTTGATCGCCCCATCCAGTTCAAGATCACCGCCAGCGGCGTCATGAATTCGTTCTTCATTCCCTCGCTGGCCGGGCAGATCTATGCGATGCCGGGCATGGAAACCAAGCTCAGCGCGGTGATGAACAAGATCGGCGTGTACGACGGCTTCTCGGCGAATTTCAGCGGCGACGGTTTCTCCGGCATGCGCTTCAAGTTCTATGGCATGAGCGACCAGGATTTCAACGCCTGGATTGCCAAGGCGCGCAAGAGCAGCGACAGCCTGGACCGCGATGCCTACCTGCGCCTGGCCGAGCCCAGCGAGCGCGAGCCGGTGCACTTCTATTCCAGCGTCGATGCACATCTGTACGACGCCATCATGATGAACTGCGTGGCTGCCGGCCAGTCGTGTGCCAACAACATGATGGGCGAACCATCGCACGGCGCGACGCATGACGCGGCTGGCGAGCACGCAGCCGCTGCGCACGGCGAGCCGGGCAGCAGCGATGGCTCCATGGCCGGCATGGACATGCCTGCCGGTGACACGAAAAACACGCCCGCTGCGGCGCAGGCCAGCAGCCCGCGGTGAGCTTCGGCGACCGCGCCCCATTTATCGCGCGCTTATACATCGAGCGCCCGTTGTCTTGATGTCTCAAGTTTTGGTGCAGAAGATGTTTGATCACCTCGATCCCGTAAAACTGATTTTTGGCCGGCTGACCTGGGAGGCATTGCCTCTGCACGTGCCGATCGTGCTGGGCACCATGATTGCCGTGATGCTGGGCGGCCTGGCGCTGGTAGCCGTGATCACCTACAACCGACTGTGGGGCTATCTGTGGAAGGAGTGGTTCACCAGCATCGATCACAAGAAAATCGGCATCATGTACATCATCCTGGGTCTGGTGATGCTGCTGCGCGGCTTCTCCGACGCGATCATGATGCGCGCGCAGCAGGCGATGTCGTTCGGCACCAATAACGGCTTTCTGCCGCCGGAACACTACAACCAGGTGTTCACCGCGCACGGCGTGATCATGATCTTCTTCGTGGCCATGCCGCTGATTACCGGCATCATGAACTTCGTGATTCCGCTGCAGATCGGCGCGCGCGATGTGGCGTTTCCGTTCCTCAACAACTTCAGCTTCTGGATGACCGCGGCCGGCACGGTGCTGGTAATGATGTCGCTGTTCGTCGGCGAGTTTGCGCGCACCGGCTGGCTGGCCTACCCACCGCTGTCGGGCATCGCGGCAAGTCCCGACGTGGGCGTGGACTACTACATCTGGTCCTTGCAGATAGCCGGCGTCGGAACCCTGCTATCGGGCATCAACTTGCTGGTCACCATCATCAAGATGCGCGCGCCGGGCATGAAGCTGATGCGGATGCCGATGTTCGTCTGGACCGCGCTGTGCACCAACGTGCTGATCGTTGCGGCCTTCCCGGTGTTGACCGCGGTGCTGGCACTCCTCTCGCTGGATCGCTACGCGGGCACCAACTTTTTTACCACCACGCTCGGTGGCAACGCGATGATGTACGTCAACCTGATCTGGATCTGGGGCCACCCCGAGGTGTACATCCTGATCCTGCCGGCGTTCGGCATCTTCTCCGAGGTGACCGCCACGTTCAGCCGCAAGCGCCTGTTCGGCTACACCTCGATGGTCTACGCGACCATCGTGATCACCGTGCTGGCCTATCTGGTCTGGCTGCATCACTTCTTCACGATGGGTTCGGGCGCCAGCGTCAACTCGTTCTTCGGCATCACCACGATGATCATCTCGATACCCACGGGTGCGAAGATCTTCAACTGGCTGTTCACCATGTACCGCGGGCGCATCACCTTCTCGGTGCCGATGCTGTGGACGATCGGCTTCATGGTGACGTTCACCATTGGCGGCATGACCGGCGTGCTGCTGGCGGTGCCACCGGCGGACTTCGTGCTGCACAACAGCCTGTTCCTGATCGCGCACTTTCATAACGTGATCATCGGCGGCGTGCTGTTCGGCCTGTTTGCCGGCATCAACTACTGGTTTCCGAAGGCGTTCGGCTTCAAGCTGGACGAGTTCTGGGGCAAGTGCTCCTTCTGGTTCTGGACGGTGGGCTTCTATTTCGCCTTCATGCCGCTATACGTGCTGGGTCTGATGGGTGTCACCCGCCGCATGAGCCACTTCGACGATCCGTCGCTGCAGATCTGGTTCGAGATTGCCGCCTTCGGTGCGTTCCTTGTGCTGCTCGGCATCATGTCCATGCTGATCCAGTTCTATGTGAGCTTCCGTAATCGGGTGGCGCTGCGCGATGTGACCGGCGATCCGTGGGACGCACGCACGCTGGAGTGGTCCACCTC
>CBAAAD010000067.1:0-10063 GCA_964658785.1 uncultured Methylobacterium sp. | reverse complement strand
GATCTGTCGCTGCGCGACTGCAACGAAAAATTGTTCGCCCTGCAGTTTCCACAGTGCATCGTGCCGACGCTGGTGTCGCGCGACGCGGCCGAACTGCGCCGCTTCACCGCCGAGCACGGTGAGGTGGTGCTAAAACCACTGGATGGCATGGGCGGGCGCGGCATCTTCCGCGTCAAGGCCGGCGACAGCAATCTCAACTCCATGCTGGAAACGCTGCTCGCCGGCGGCGCGCATGGCGAAGGCCGGCAGCTGACGATCGCGCAAAAATACATTCCCGAGATCACCGCCGGCGACAAGCGCATCCTGGTGATCGACGGCGAGCCGGTGCCGTATGCGCTGGCGCGCATTCCGCAGGGCAACGAATTTCGCGGCAATCTTGCCGCGGGCGGTCGCGGCGAAGGCGTGCCACTGTCCGATCGCGACCGCTGGGTTGTCGAGCAGGTCGCGCCGGAGCTGCGGCGGCGTGGGCTGCTGTTCGTCGGGCTGGATGTGATCGGCGATTACCTGACTGAGATCAACGTCACATCGCCGACCTGCGTGCGCGAACTGGATGCGCAGTTCGGGCTTAATATTGCCGGCCAGCTGTTCGACGTCATCGAGCAGCGCATTTCGGGACATCGCGCCGCGTGAGTCAGCCTGCTACTGCCGTGCTTCAGCCGACCGGCTCCAGGCGAGTGGTTGGCGAGCCGCCCAATCCGATCAGCGCCACGCTGCTTTTTTCGCTGCTGTTGCACGGCGTGCTGCTGCTCGGCATCACCTTCCATTTCGCCAAGCTGAAACCAAGCCTGCCGACGCTGGACGTGACCCTGGTCAACGTGGCCAACCAGGAGACGCCGGACAAGGCCGATTTTCTGGCCCAGGCCAACAACAGTGGTGGCGGCCAGAACGACAAGGCTGCGCGCCCGTCCGACCTTTTCTCCGGCCCGCTGCCGCAGCCCAACGACGGCACCGCCGCCGCGCCGGTCGCGGCGGCGGTTGCGCAGGCTCGCGACGCCACCCCCACCCGCATGGTCACGACGAGCGGCAAGACCGACTTCAGCGTCGACAGCGACACCGCGCAGCAGCAGGTCGACCCGCAGGACGCGGCCGTCGCCACCGAGTCACAGACCGAGCAGGCCATCGCCAAACTCTCCGCCGAGCTCAACCGCAAAAAAGTCGCCTACGCCAAGCGACCGAAGATCAAGTTCCTGACCGCCAACACGAAGGAATACGCCTACGCGGCATACATGCGCGGCTGGGCCGACCGGGTCGAGCGGGTCGGCAATCTCAACTATCCGGAGGAGGCACGCCGGCGCGGCCTGCACGGCGACGTGCTGCTTACCGTGGTGCTCAACCTCGACGGCAGCATCAAGAGTATCGAGGTGATCCACAGCTCCGGCGAAAAGCTGCTGGATCTGGCCGCCGAGCGCATCGTGCGGCTGGCGGCGCCGTTTCCGCCGGCGCCGGTGGGTGGTGAAAAGATCGACGAACTCAACATTACCCGTACCTGGCAGTTCCAGCCGAGCAACGTGCTGCAGACCCGCTGACCGTCTTTGTAAAGCAGCACAGCGCGCGTGACGTGCTTACAATGAGGCCATGAGCACCGTCGTCCCCCACATCCTCACCGGCCATTTCCTGATCGCCATGCCGGGTTTGGCTGATCCGCCGTTTTCGCGCGGTGTAGCACTGCTCTGCCAGCACGACGAGGACGGCGCGGTGGGTCTTCTGGTGAACCAGCTCTCCGAGTACCGCTTCGGCGACGTGCTGGCGCAGATGAAGCTCGACTGCCTGGACAGCGATCTGGCCGATGCCCCGGTGCTGATCGGCGGGCCGGTGCAGCAGGAGCGAGGGTTTGTGCTGCATCGCGAACACGGTTACTGGGAATCAAGCTACCGCATCAATGCCGAGTGGTCGGTGACCACCTCGCGCGACATCCTGGTTGCCATGGCCGCCGGCGAAGGACCCAGCCACGCCGTGATGGCGCTGGGTTACGCCGGCTGGGACGCCGGCCAGCTGGAGCAGGAGCTGATGGCCAATGCGTGGCTCACCGCCGAAGCCAACGGCAGCGTCGTGTTCGACACGCCGCTGGAAGATCGCTGGAGCGCGGCCGCCGGCCTGGTCGGCGTCGATCCGCGCCAGCTCTCCAGCTACGCGGGCCACGCATGAGCTGTGTGCTGGGCTTCGATGTGGGAAGCAAGCTCACCGGCGTGGCCGTCGGCAATCCATTTACCGCCAGCGCACGCGCGCTGACCACCATCACCGTGCGCGATGGCGAGCCCGACTGGCAGCGCATCGACGCGCTGCACAAGGAATGGCTGCCGAACACCTTTATCGTCGGCCTGCCGCTGACGCTCGACGGTGGCGAACAGCCGGCCAGCCGCGCCGCGCGCCGTTTTGCCGGCCAGCTGGAAAAGCGCTACGGGCTGCCGGTCGCCTTTGTCGACGAGCGGCACAGCTCGCAGGACGCCGCGCATCGTTTTGCCGAAGCGCGCGCTTCCGGCCTCAAGCGCCGACGCGACGCCGCCCACATCGATGCCGAAGCCGCCGCGGTGATTGTCGAGCGCTGGCTGATCGAGTCGCCAGCCCTGCCCGCGGTTGATCACTGACACTCCATCCCACTCTCAGAACTGACGCCATGAGCCCACGCCTGCGCCACCTCACCACGCTGGAAAACATGCCGCGCGACACGATCGAGCGCCTGCTCGACCGCGCCGAAGCGCTGCGCGACGCCTGCGCGCACGGCACGCGCAAGCTCAACGTGCTGACCGGGCGCACGGTGCTGAACCTGTTCTTCGAGCCGTCCACGCGCACGCGCACCTCGTTCGAACTGGCCGCGCGCCGCCTTGGCGCGGACGTGGTCAACTTCGACATCGGCTTCTCGTCCACCAGCAAGGGTGAAGAACTGTTCGACACCCTGCACACGCTCGAAGCCATGCATCTGGACGCCATCATCGTGCGGCACAAGCAGTCCGGCACGCCGGACGAACTGGTGCGCCATGCGATGAGCGGCGTATCGGTGATCAACGCCGGCGACGGCAATCGGGCACATCCCACGCAGGGCCTGCTCGACGTGCTGACCATTCGCCAGCACCGCCCGGATTTCGAGAATCTGATCGTGGTGATCTGCGGCGACATCAAGCACTCGCGCGTGGCGCGCTCGGACATCCATGCGCTCAGCGCGCTGGGCACCAGGGAGATCCGCGTCTGCGGACCGTCCACGCTGATGCCGTCGGCCGAGGAATTCCCCAATGTTCACTACGTCGAGCATTTCGATGAAGCGATCGAAGGCGCCGATGCAATCATCACCCTGCGCCTGCAGAAGGAGCGCATGGCGGCCATCGATCTGCCGGACGAAGCGGCCTACTTCAGCCACTATGGTCTGGACCAGCGCCGCCTCGCCCTGGCGGCGAAGGGCTGTCTGGTTATGCATCCGGGCCCGATCAACCGCGGCATCGAGATCGCTTCGGACGTGGCCGACGGCGCCCAGTCGCGCATCCTCGAGCAGGTCGGCAACGGCGTATTCGTGCGCATGGCCGTGCTCAGCGAACTGCTGGCGCGCTAGCCGGGCTGTTCCATCGGCCCAATGCGCCACCGCGGCCAATCGCAAACTTATCGTTAAATTGCCGCACCGCGGCAACCCGCAACGCGGCATAATGTGCCAGCGACACTCATAAACCCTGGGGATGATCATGCGATCGACGACGCGCTTCATGGCGCTGGGCTTCGCCGGCTTCGCGCTGGCAGCCTGCGCACACAAGGACAAGGACGCGCCGCTGGCCTTTGCGCCGGCCGACACTCCTTACGTGGTGGCCAATCTGGACGTGCTGGACGATGACACGCGCAAGGCGCTGCTGACGCAGGCCGATATGCAGCTGCCGTCGCAGCTGGCGCAGCTGAACGCCGCCGCCGATCAGATGGCCAAGAAGGATCCCGATGGCGCACGGCTCATGCATGCGCTGGCCGCCGAGTTCAACGGCAAGACGATCGAGACGTTTGCCCAGAATGCCGGCCTCGACCTCAAGGGCTATTCCGCGCTTTACGGCGTCGGACTCTCGCCGGTGCTGCGCATCAGCCTGAGCGATGCCAAAGCCTTCGACGGTTTCGTCGGACGGCTGGAGACCGCCTGCGGCAAAAAGCTCGACGTCGCCAACCTTGGCGCGCAGAGCTATCGCAAATACACGTTTGCCGCCTCGGGCACGCAGGCCATTCTGGCGATGGTCGGCAAGCAGGCCGTACTTTCGCTGCTGCCCGCCGACGCCGCACCGGCGCTGCTGCGTCAAGCGCTCGGTCTGGACCGGCCGGAAAAGAGCCTGCAGGACGATGGCCGGCTGGCCGCGCTGGCCAAGGCCAAGGGGTATCAGAAATGGGTCATCGGCGACCTTGACCTGACCCGCGCACTGCCGCTTGCCATGGGCGGCAGCGATCCGCTGATTGCCTCGGTCATCAAGGCACACGCTGCGGCCGAATCGGCCAAGACCGGCGAGCCGGTGGCCAACCAGCTGCAGACTTCACCCAGCTGCGCGCCCGAAGCGGCCAGGATCGCCGCCCGCGTCCCTTCCGTCAGCTTCGGCTACACCCAGCTGGATACGGGACACCAGAACGTGCGCGTCGACATCGCACTGGCCGATGACATCAGCAAGGCATTCTCCGATCTCAAGGTCGACCTGCCTGGCCTCGGCAGCCCCGGTACCGCACCGTTCGACGTCAGTATCGCCTTGCCGATCACGCAGCTGCGTACCTTCTGGTCGGCACAGGCTGATGCGGTCGCGGCCAAGCCTTTCACCTGCCCCGCACTGACCGATCTCAACGACGGCTTTGCCAAGCTGGGTCCGGCCATGCAGAAGGCCGCCATCCCGCCGTTCGGCGACATGCTTGGACTGCGCATCGCGCTGGACACGCTCGCACCGGCAAAAGACGGCGGCATGCCGACGTTCACCGGCCGTGTGGTGCTGGGCACCAATAACCCCACCGGCCTGCTCGCGATGAGCCAGATGATGGTTCCAGCGCTGGCCCAGCTCAAACTCACACCCAGTGGCCCACCGGCACCGCTGCCCAAGGACATGGCCAGCATGCTCGGACAGCCAGCCTGGATCGCGCTGGGCGACAAGGCCGTCGCGATCGGTGTAGGTGCGGGTGAGGACGCCCAGCTGGCCGACACGCTCAAGGCGACCACCGGCGATACCGGCCGCACCGCCCGCATGCACCTGACCGGGGCCATGTACATGACCTGGCTGCAGCTGATGGAGACCAAGGCCGACAGTCTTTCGGCGACCGCCGCGGCGCTGGGCAAGAGCGATGATCCGTCCCTGGATGGCGCCGACAGCAGCACCGACGATGCCACCCAGGCAGCGGCCGACGCCGCCCGCTCCAAGGCGCAGTTCGCCGCGATGATGGCGCAGGCGGCCCGCATCAACAGCATTGACGCTGAAACCCATGTGGAAGCCGGCGGCATGGTGATCACCAGCCAGACCACGTTGAAGTAGCGGGAGGCCATGTGCGGTGCTGACCACGGTCTCGGCGTGGAATGACATCGCCCTGCAAAAAACCGGAGTGCCGACGCACTCCGGTTTTTTTTGGCTTGAAGCAAGCCGACCACGCCCACCGGCGATCCTCTGGCCCGTGTAATGCGGCCTTCGTCACAGGCTGCGTCACTTGCTGAACCGCAGCGGCGGATCGCCACATGATTTTCACGCATTCGCTGTTGCCATACGCCTCACGGAAGCCGGCAACCGGGGCCTCCAACTGTCGTAGTGACAGACTTTCACCACCAAGGAGATAGCCATGCGTACACGTTCACTGATTCGCAACAGCGTCATTGCCGCCGGCCTGATGGTCGCCTTCGCAGCTGTTCCGTTTAGCCAAGTCATGGCCCAGGATTCAGCGCCATCTTCGCAGACCGTGCCGGAAAAGGCCGCGGATGGCCTGATCACCACCAAGATCAAGTCCGTTTTGGCGACCACCAAGGGCATCAAGTCGACCGACATTTCGGTGACCACGGTTGAGGGCGCGGTGACCCTCAGCGGTACTGCCACCAGCAGCAAGGAAAAGGCGCACGTTGTCCGCGTGACCAAGAAGATCAAGGGCGTGAAGAGCGTCGACGCCTCCGGCTTAACGGTTGCTGCGGCCCCGGCAGCAGGCTCAGGCAGCGGCATGTAATTTCATTGCCGCCACGTCGCGCTCCTTACCAGGCGCGACAGTTGAATAAAAGAAGAGGAGCCGAAAGGCTCCTTTTCTTTTGCCCGCTGATCGCCGGGGCTGCATCGATAAGCCGGTCACATACCCGTAAGCATCGAGGCACGCTCGGCACAGGGAGGACACAAGCCCCGAAAAATGCGCCCCAAAAAAATGGTAGCGCAATCATTTGAGCAGGGATAGGATCGTCCCGCTAGACCAGTACCTTCCACGCCACGGCCAAAAGCCGTCAGGCCCTCTGCGACCAGATCGGACAAGGGAAACGCTCATGGAAAACGACAAAATCGATTTCAGCCATAGACATACATCATCGGCGCTCGCCGCCACCCGGCGAGCAAAGTTCGACTGGAAACAAGGCGCCTCGGACCGTTCGCCCGGGCGGGGGCTGGCAAAAATTTGCCTGATTGCCGGCATGACCATCGCGCCAGCCGCTGTTTTTGCCCAGTCCGATGCCGCCGCTCCCGGACCACGGCAGGAGCCGGCAAAGACCATTCCGGTGCCTACCGCCGATATCAGTCCTGGCATGCAGAAACTCATCGCCGGCCCGCTCAACCCCGACTGGAACGACCAGTGGAAAACTGGAGCCGAGGCCCGGGCCTATGCGAACAAGCAGGCCGCCGGCGCGGTGAAGACCATTCCGGCGATGCTGAAACGGCTGCATGTATCGATCAAACCTGCGGTCATGGCGGGCGTGAAGGTTTTCATCGTCACACCGGAGACCATTCCGGCGGAAAACCGCGACAAGGTGTTGATCCACGTGCACGGCGGCTGCTACGTGCTGTTTCCGGGCGAGTCGGGTACCACCGAAGCGATCATGATGGCCGGATTCGGGCACTACAAAGTGATTTCCGTCGACTACCGCATGCCGCCGGAGGCTTATTTTCCCGTCGCGCTCGACGATTCTGTCGCGGTATACAAAGACGTGCTCAAAACCACGCCGGCCAAGAACATCGCTTTCTTCGGCACCTCCGCCGGTGGCGCCCTGACGCTGGAGATGGTGCTGCGCGCGCGCGAGCAGGGCCTGCCCGTGCCTGGCGCCATTGCACCGGGCACGCCGATGTCCGACGTTACCAAGACGGGCGACAGTTTCCAGACCAACGAAAAAGTCGACAACGTGCTGGTGTCCCGCGACGGTTTCTGCGATGCGGCCACCATCATCTACGCCAAGGGTCACGATCTGAAGGATCCGCTGCTGTCCCCGGTCTATGGTGATATGCACGGATTTCCTCCGGCGATTCTCACCACCGGAACCCGCGATCTGCTGTTGAGCAATACGGTGCGAGTGCATCGCAACCTGCTCAGGGCCGGCGTGGAGGCGCAGCTCGAAGTGTTCGAGGGCCAGTCGCACGCCCAGTATCAGTTCGACGATCAGCTGCCCGAAACCGCGGAAGCGTTTACCGAGATCGCCACATTCTTTGGCAAGCATCTGGGCCACTGACTGCAAACGCCGCTGATCCAGACTCGTCTGGATCAGCGCGCGGGCACGGCAGCTCAGCGGTTGAGCAGGTTGCCGCCGCCGAAGCTGTGCGTATCGCGCGTCTCCTCCAGCTCCACGCCATCGAGACCTTGTGACAGCGTATGCGCATCGCCGCCCTGCGCCAGCTTGATGCGCAGGCGCACCTCGTTGGAGCTGTCGGCATAGCGCAGCGCGTCTTCGTAAGAGATCTCGCCAGCGTGGTAAAGCTCGATCAGCGCCTGATCGAACGTTTTCATGCCGAGCAGGGTCGATTCCTTCATCACATCCTTGAGCTTGTGCAGATCACCCTGGCGAATGTAATCCTGCACGAGAGGCGTACCCAGAAGTATCTCCACGGCGACGCGACGAGCCTTGCCGTCCGGCGTCGGGATCAGCATCTGCGCCACGATGCCTTTCAGGTTCAGCGACAGATCCATCAGCAGCTGTTCGCGCCGGTCCTCGGCAAAAAAGTGCAGGATGCGATCCATCGCCTGGTTGGCGTTGTTCGCATGGAGCGTGCACAGACAGAGATGACCGGTCTCGGAAAAATTGATCGCGTGTTCCATCGTCTCGCGCGTGCGCACCTCGCCGATCATGATCACGTCGGGCGCCTGACGCAGCGTGTTCTTCAGCGCGTTTTCCCAGCTGTCGGTATCGATGCCGAGCTCGCGCTGCGTGATGATGCAGCCCTCGTGCTTGTGCACGTATTCGATCGGATCCTCGATGGTGATGATGTGGCCGGTCGAATTCTGGTTGCGATAGCCGATCATCGATGCCAGCGACGTCGACTTGCCGCTGCCGGTGGCGCCCACGAAGATGATGATGCCGCGCTTGGTCATCGCCAGCTGCTTGATCACCGGCGGCAGGGTCAGCTCGTCGGGGGTTGGAATCTTGGACTCGATCCGACGCAGCACCATGCCGACACAGTTGCGCTGATAAAAGCAGGACACGCGGAATCGACCCACGCCCTGTGCCGAAATCGCGAACTGGCATTCGTGGGTTTTCTCGAACTCCTCGCGCTGTCCCGGCGTCATCACGTTGAGCACCATGTCGCGCGCCTGCTGCACGCTGAGCGGACTCTGGGTGATCGGCACGATCCGGCCCTGCACTTTCATCGATGGCGCCACACCTGCCGTGATGAAGAGATCGGACGCCTTCTTGTGCACCATCAACTTCAGGAACGAGGTGAAATCAAAATCGCTCATGGCGTGGCTCCTCCGGAGCGGGGAACGGCGAACAGGGAACAGGGAACAAAAAATGCGCAGCGAGAGACGTGATTTCGGTTCAGATCTTGATAAATGGGTACTTCAGAGCGGCGCGCATCAATCAGCCGGGTCTCAGGCGTTCCCCGTTCCCTGCTCCCCGCCGGGCCACCTCGGGTGGTTACCCGCTTCATTTGAACGTGTCCTTGTTCTTCGCATACGTCGACGCTTCCTGGCGTGACACCAGGCCGCGCTTGACCAGGTCCTGCAGGCACTGATCCAGCGTCTGCATACCGAACTGCTGGCCGGTCTGGATCGACGAATACATCTGCGCCACCTTGTCCTCGCGGATCAGGTTACGGATTGCCGGGATACCGACCATGATTTCGTGTGCCGCGATGCGGCCGCCGCCGACCTTCTTCAGCAGCGACTGCGACACCACCGCGCGCAGCGATTCGGACAGCATCGAGCGCACCATCGGCTTTTCGCCGGCGGGGAACACGTCGATGATGCGGTCGATGGTCTTGGCCGCCGAGCTGGTATGCACGGTGCCGAACACCAGATGGCCGGTTTCCGCAGCGGTCAGCGCCAGACGAATGGTTTCCAGATCGCGCAGCTCGCCGACCAGGATGTAATCGGGATCTTCGCGCAGCGCCGAGCGCAGCGCCTCGTTGAAGCCCAGCGTGTCGCGATGCACTTCGCGCTGATTGACCAGGCACTTCTGCGAGGTATGCACGAATTCGATCGGGTCCTCGACCGTCAGCATGTGGCCGTATTCGTTCTTGTTGATGTGATCGACCATCGCCGCCAGCGTGGTCGACTTGCCCGAGCCGGTCGGACCGGTCACCAGGATCAGACCCTGCGGCTGTTCGATCAGCTGCTTGAACACCGGCGGGCAGCCCAGGTCTTCCAGCGTCAGCACTTCCGACGGAATGGTACGGAACACCGCACCGGCGCCGCGGTTCTGGTTGAACGCGTTGACGCGGAAACGCGCCAGCCCCGGAATTTCGAACGAGAAGTCGGTTTCGTAGAATTCTTCGTAGTCGCGGCGCTGCTTGTCCGACATGATGTCGTACACCAGCGAGTGCACCTGCTTGTGCTCCAGCGCGGGAATATTGATGCGGCGCACGTCGCCGTCGACGCGGATCATCGGCGGCAGACCGGCGGAAAGGTGCAAATCCGAGGCCTTGTTCTTTACCGAGAAGGCAAGCAGTTCGGCAATGTCCATCTATGT
>CBAAAD010000066.1:0-10165 GCA_964658785.1 uncultured Methylobacterium sp. | reverse complement strand
GTGCGTCATAGATCATTACCGGCACGATCGGGTGAACGCCGGGGCGGATGTCGAAACCTGCCGAGGTCATCTGCTCGCGGAAATACCGGGTGTTGTCCTGTACCTTGGCGCGCAAATCGCCGGCTGAAGCGAGCATCTCGAATACCTTTATCCCTGCGGCCACCACATGCGGTGGCAACGAGTTGGAAAACAGGTAGGGACGTGAGCGCTGGCGCAGCATCTCGATCACTTCTTTGCGGCCCGTCGTGAAGCCGCCAACAGCCCCGCCTAGCGCCTTGCCCAGCGTGCCGGTGAAGATGTCGATCTTGTCCATCACGCCATGCACTTCGGCGGCGCCGCGGCCGTGTTCGCCCAGAAATCCCGTGCAGTGGCATTCGTCGATGTGGACCAGCGCGTTGTATTTTTCCGCCAGTGCGGTGATCTGATCCAGTGGCGCGATAAAGCCGTCCATGGAGAACGCGCCGTCGCTGGTGATCAGCTTGGTGCGCGCACCGGCCGCGTCTGCCGCCTGCAATTGCGCTTCCAGATCGGCCATGTCGCAGTTGCCGTAGCGAAAGCGCTTGGCTTTGCACAGGCGCACGCCGTCGATAATCGACGCGTGGTTCAGCGCGTCGGAGATGATTGCGTCCTCTTCGCCGAACAGCGGTTCGAACAAGCCACCGTTGGCATCGAAGCAGGCTGCATAGAGAATGGTGTCTTCGGTGCCGAAAAACTCGGCTATCTTCGCTTCCAGCTGCTTGTGCAGATCCTGCGTGCCGCAGATGAAGCGCACCGATGCCATGCCGAAACCGTGCGTATCCAGCGCGTCTTTCGCGGCCTGGATCACGTCCGGGTGATCGGCCAGGCCCAGATAATTATTGGCGCAGAAATTCAGTACCTTGCGGCCGTCGGCGAGCGTGATTTCCGCCGACTGCGGCGACGTAATGATACGTTCGGCCTTGAACAGGCCCTGTTCGCGGATAGTTTCGAGCTCGCTCTGGTAGCGCGCCTGGCCGGGGTAGCTCATGTGGGAAGTTCCAGCGGTGGGGAAGCGTCCATTGTGAGCCTTCGGCGCCGATCAGAAAACCACCGATGCTCGGGTATCGGGCCGATGCCCATGCATTCTTAGTGCAATCCGAAATCCACTCGTGTGGTCAGCCCCTTGTCATCAATACCTTTGGCGTCGAGTTTCGGCGCCAGTAGGAACAACCGCTTGTCAGGTACCTTGCCGCGCAGCCAGCCGCGCACAGCGTTGGCGCGCTGCTGGGCCAGCTGGCGCATCGCATCGGTGTCCGTCGGCACCGCTGACTCGAGCATGTTTTTCATTACGTCCGGTGGCTGCGACTTGGTCAGGCCGATCAGGTCCCGTGGCTTCTTGAATTTGGCGTGCTTGTAGGCTTTGGTAAGGTATTTGTTGTAATCATCCGGGCTCAGCGGGGTATTTCTATCCGTAGCCGTCGCGTCTGCCTTGTCCCCTTGATCGTCGCGCTGTTCGGCACGCACCAGCTGGTCGAGCGTAACCGAGCGCAAGCCGCTCTCATCCCTGGCGGGATCCGCACGGCCGATGATGTCCAGGTTAAGCGACGGTTTCTCCGTCAGCGCTTTCACGATCACCTCGAGTTTCTTCTGCGCCGCCGCGTCGAGTTCGCTGCTGCCGGGCTGAAATTCCACGTAGCCCAGATCCTGGCCGGAGCTGCCGCTGAATGCCGAGGCGAGCAACCGGAACGGTGACGTGACAGCCCGACCGATCAGGCTGGCGAAGGCGTGCCAGACCAGGCCGCCGACGCTGAACTTGGGATCATCCAGCGAACCGGAGACCGGCAGATGCACGTCGATGCGACCCTGAGAATCCTTCAGCAACGCGACCGCCAACTTCACCGGCAAGTGGCTGATGCCGTTGCCCTCGATGCGGTCGCCAAAGGTCAGCTGGTCGATGAAGATATGGTTGTCGGCCGACAGCTTGCGCTGATCCAGTGTGTAATGGACATCGGCATTGAGTCGGCCCTTGGTGATCGGATAGCCGGTGTATTTGCCGGAGTAGGCACTGAGGTTGGTCAGCTCGATGCCTTCGGCTTTACCGCGGATGTCGAGAAACGCCACGGGTGCGAGCGGGTTGATCGAGCCTTTGATATCGACCGGCGAGTTGTCGTCAAGTTGGCCTTGCAGACTCAGGTCGGCCGGTGGGCCGGCCTCGGTGCCAAAGCCGCCGATCTTGCCGGTGAGCTGGGTGATATTGGCGGTGTAATTGGGTTTGATGAAATTGTCGGTGTAGTTGAGCTGGCTGTTGGTCAACGTGACCGCGCCGATGTGTATTTGGGGAGGCGGTAGATTGCTCACCACCGCCGGCGCGGGCGCGCTTGAGGCCGGTGCTGGCGCAGTTTCGGCACGGGTGACCGACACAGGCGTTGCAGCGGCCGGATTGGTCACGACATCCTGGGTATTCAGCCGTCCATTTGCATTGATGATCAGCCGCGCATAAAGCTGATCGAGTGCCAGCGTAGCGATAGAAACCTTCGGTGCACCGTCGCCCAGCTGCACGCTGAGGTCACCTAGCGTCAGCGCTTCCCAGCGCACGAAATCGTCGCCGCTGACCTTGTCCTGCACCTGCACGCGCCCGAGCGTGACGCCGCCGCGATAATCGGTTGTCGATTGATCACCGTGCTGCACATAGTGAACGCGCCCATCGCTGGTCAGCAGTGCGCTGTGCACCTGGACATTAAGTGGCACGCTGCCATAACGCTGGAACGGCGCCAGATTCAGTCGCGTGGTTTTGATCTGAAGCTCGGCGTCCAGCGGTTGCGGCGTCACGTTACCGCTGATCTGGTAGCTGCCGCTTTTGCCGATCGTGCCCGAGATATCGAGCCTCAAGGCGCCGTGCTGGTCATCCGAAAGGCCGTCGGCCCTCAGGCTGATGGCGCTCAGCTTGAACCTCTGCGGCTTGCCAGGCGTTTTCTGATCGGTCAGCGCGATAGCACCGTCATCAAGCAAAAAATGCGCGATGCGCCAATGCCATGCAGCCGTGGAGGGCGCTTCTCCCGAGGCGAGAGATTTTTTATGTGTATCCACAGCAGGCGATGGCGGCGTTGATGCCGAAGGCGCCGTCGTTGAAGAGACGAGTTCCGCCAGATCGATGTTGCCGTCGGCAAGTCGCTGGGCATCAACACTCAAGCCTTTGAGCGTGACCGTGGCAAGCTTTGCTTCCTGCTTGACCAGATCAAACTGGTCGAGATCGAGCTGCAGGCTTTTCCAATGGACGTCTGAATCCTTTTGGTTGTTCGGCAGCAGCGCAACGTCGCTCAGCGTGATCTGCGTGCTGTTGAGCTGCGCATTGAAGGCGCCGTACCACTGCGCCTGAAGTCGCCCGTGGGCAGCCAGTTTTCCGCTCAGGTCGGCTGCGAGCGCGGGGTAGGCCACGGCCTGGAAGGGAGCGATATCCACGTCATCAAGCCGCACATTCCCGCGAAACTGGCTCGCGGCCATATCGATGGTGCCTTTGGTCGCCACGCTGCCGCCGTTGACCTGTGCAGCCAGGTCAAGCACCGCTGGTGCAGCCCTTACCGTCGACAGTCCGCTGATGCTGCCACGCAGGTTTTCGATGCTCAGCTGCGTCGGGGACGCGCCGGTCTTATCGATGTAAATCACGTGACCAGCAGCGAGTTCCAGATGCGCGATATGGACATCTGTCTTTGCCCCTTTGGCGGGCTGGCCGTCACCAAGCAGTGGATCAATGTTGCTGTGGCCTCCCGGACCCCTGATATAGCGTACTTCAGGCTGATCCAGCCGCAGCGTGCCCAGCGCGTAGCGGGAGATCAACGGCTGCACGTCGGTCAGCTGTAACTGCGCCTGTTGAAGGCTGAGTAGCGGCGTCGAATCCTTGCTGTTCACCGCCAGCTGGTCTAGCTGCAGTGCCCCGGTGAGGCTCAGTCGCGGCGTTTTCGGGTCAGCAATAAAGTGCAGATCCAGTTCACCGGAGAGCTGGCCTTTCACCACCGACACAGGCAGCGTGGGCACATAGCCGAGGTAGCGGGGCAGGTCGAGATGATCGAGATGAAAATGCAGCACCGACTCGCGCGTAGCGGCGAAAGGTTTGATCTCGCCCGCAAGCCTGACGGCGCTGCCGTCCACCGTCATGGCCAGTAGGGGCTGCACGAACACGTCCGTATCGCTGGGCAGGCTGGCGATAAACGGAATGCCCAGCTCGAGCTGAGCCACTTCGTGGTGGGTGTTCTGCACACCGTCGTCAAAAACAATATCGCCCTGATGTACGCTGATGTTGTACAGCGCAAATCGCGCTGGCGACGCATTTGGCTTCGCCGGGCCACCGGCGAATCTGTCTATCAGGTCAGAAATATTGAAGTGCCGCGGGCCGTCGCGCGAGAGCAGGATGCGCGGCCTATCGAGCTGCAGCTGGTCGAGGATTGGCGCAAAGCGAAACAGCGAACTCCACGAAGCGTTGATTACCAGATGATCGACGTCGACGAAGCGGCTGTGTCTGTCGCGATCGCCGATATGCAAATCGTCTAGCGCAAGCCGCAGCGTGAACGGATTGAGGTGCACCCGTTGCACAGTCACGGGTCGCTGCAGTGTTTGGCTTAATCGACTCTGCAACTGGCTGCGTATCAGCGGCGGTGCCGCGAAAAAGCCCAGCAGGCCGAATACCACAATCGCGATAATGAGAACACGCAGCGTCTTGCGCGCGCGATGCGACCGATAGAGCTTGCCGGCCGGCTCACGCCAGGCCGAGGGATGCGACCATGGCGGCAGTTTCCATTCCCGCATTCGAACGTTGCTCCAATGGTTGCGAGTTATCCCGCGTAGCCGATTGGGTAACCGCGAGCTTTTCCCTGAGCTGCGGCTCCCTGACGTCCCACGGTGAGTTTACGCCAGCGCAGTGTTGGCCAGTCGTTAGCCAGGCCACCGTTTATTGTCTTCAAACGACAACGCCCCGACGAGGCGGGGCGTTGTGCTGAACATCGAAGCGCAGCTTAGTGCCAGGAACACACCACCTTTCCGCAAACGCCCGCATCCATCAGGTCGAAGCCCTTCTGGAAATCGTCGATGGCAATCTGATGCGTGAGCACCTTCTGCAGCGGAAAGCCGGTCAATACCATCTGGGTCATTTTGTACCAGGTTTCGTACATGCGGCGGCCGTAGATGCCCTGCAGGGTGAGGCCCTTGAAGATCACCTTGTCCCAGTCGATGCCCGCACCGCGCGGCATGATGCCTAGCATGGCGATCTTGCCGCCGTGGTACATGCAGTCGAGCATGTCGCCGAAAGCGCGCGGGTTGCCGCTCATTTCCATGCCGACGTCAAAGCCTTCGATGTGCAGATCGGCGATCGCTTCTTTCAGCGACTGGTTGGAAACGTTGACCACCCGCGTCGCGCCCATGTCGGCGGCCAGCTTGAGGCGGTAATCGTTGACGTCGGTCACCACCACGTTGCGCGCACCTACGTGCTTGGCGATACCGGCGGCAATGATGCCGATCGGGCCGGCGCCGGTAATCAGCACGTCCTCGCCGATCAGGTCGAACTCCAGCGCGCAGTGCGCAGCGTTGCCGTAGGGATCGAAGAATGCCGCCAGTTCGGACGGAATCTGATCGGGAATCGGCCACAGGTTGGACGCCGGCATCGCCATGTATTCGGCAAACGCGCCGTTGCGATTCACGCCGATACCAACGGTGTTCGGGCAAAGATGCGTGCGGCCGCCGCGGCAATTGCGGCAGTGGCCGCAAACGATGTGACCTTCGGCGGACACGCGGTCGCCAATCTTGTAGCCGGTCACGCCGGGGCCCATCTCGACGATGCGGCCGACAAACTCATGGCCGATGGTCAGGCCGGGGTTTATCGTGCGCTGCGACCACTCGTCCCACTTATAGATGTGCAGGTCGGTGCCGCAGATCGCGGTTTTCTCCATCTTGATCAGCACTTCGTTCGGGCCGATCTCGGGAATTGGCACCTCTTCCATCCAGATACCCTGTTCGGGCTTGCGCTTGACCAGGGCTTTCATTGTCTGCTGTTGCATGAGATATCCGGAGACGAGGGGAAAAGTAATTTCTCATTATAGATCGGCTCGCCCATCGGCGTGCTGACGCGCCGCGTCATTGGTCATTCGGCCCAGCGAGAATTCAGAGATCCAGTGGTTCGTAGCGACGTTTGAATCAGGTCGGTTGCCGTGCCGTTGGCGTGGTTCATGGCTCGCTCACCGCTCGATGGTGGTCGTCCGCTGGTCTCACCCAAACTTCGTTCAGTTGCGTTCCGCCATGTGAACTGGATGCGCTGCTCGCCGCTGGCGTGCTGCTCGTGGAGGCGCTGGCCGGCAGTTGCGCCGAGGCCTCTTCGCGCTTCGTTCGGCGCGCAGGCTCGCGGCGATCTGATCAGCGTTGTCGCTTCGCTGATTATTGAGTCGCCAGACCCCACTGAAATCGGGCAGGGCAGGCGCGGCCACGGCGGCAACGCCACTGCCACCGAGGGCGAGCTCGCCGACGGTGATGAACACGAAAAGGAAGCGAGGCAAGTTGGGCATGGTCAACGTCGTCGTGATGAGGGTCGTTTGCTTAAATAGGCCGGCTGCCGTTGCAGCGCCTTTTCAATCGCTGCGAACCGATACTTAAACGGCCCTGTCACAAGGTTCGCACCAGCACCTAACGATGCGTGGTCGCGTAACAGACCTTTACAATGTGCCGATGCCCATCGACCAGCGCCCGCTTGCCATCTTTCTCATGGGCCCCACGGCCTCGGGCAAAACCGCGCTGGCGTGCGAGCTGAGCGAGCAGTTTCCGCTGGATCTGGTCAGCGTCGACTCTGCACTGGTGTATCGCGGCATGAACATCGGCACGGCGAAGCCGGACGCCATCACGCTGGCGCGCTATCCGCATGCGCTGATCGATATTCGCGAGGCGTCGCAGCCCTATTCCGCGGCCGATTTTTCCGTCGATGCGCTGGCGGTGATGCAGCGGATCACGGCACGGGGCAGGGTGCCGCTGCTGGTAGGCGGCACCGGCCTGTACTTTCGCGCCTTGCAGCAGGGTTTGTCCGACCTGCCCGATGCCAACCCCGCGCTGCGCGAACGGTTATTCGCCCAAGCGCAGCGGATCGGCTGGCCGGCGATGCATGCCCGCCTGGCGGCGCTTGACCCGGCTGCCGCCGCACGCATCGGCGCCAACGACGCGCAGCGACTGCAGCGCGCGCTGGAAGTCATCGAACTCACCGGCCGGCCGCTGTCCGAGCAGCAGCAGCGTGGACAAACGCGCTTCCCCTGGCGCGTGCTCAAGCTGGCGCTGCTGCCCGACGATCGTCGACTGCTGCACGCACGTATCGCGCAGCGGTTTGATGCCATGCTGGCCGATGGCCTTCTTGAGGAAATGAAAACGCTGCGCGCGCGCGCCGATCTGCACGCGGACCTGCCGGCCATTCGCGCGGTAGGTTACCGGCAGGCATGGGAGTACCTGGACGGAAAAACCGATCTCGCTGAGTTCCGCGATCGCTCGATCTTCGCTACCCGCCAGCTGGCCAAACGGCAGATCACCTGGCTGCGCAGTGACTTCAGTGCGCGCGTATTCGATCCGGATCAAGCGCTGTTGCCGACCCGAGTCGGCGGCGCCGTACGGCTTTTTCTAGGTGCTCGCTCCTAGCCGTACGCTGCGTACGGGAGTGCTTCGAAAATCGCCCGTCACGCCACTTTGCCGCACGCCGCCACGGCCCACGAAAAAGCCCCTTTCATCAGGCATTTAAAAGCGGTTAAGATCAAAGCCTTGTTGGGTCGAGGCGCCTTTGGCGTTTTTTCTCGGACCGGGCCGCATCAAAAGGGGAGAATAAAAAGTGTCCAAGGGACAATCGTTGCAGGATCCGTTTTTGAACGCGCTGCGGCGCGAGCGCGTACCGGTGGCCATTTACCTGGTCAACGGCATCAAGCTGCAGGGCACGGTCGAGTCGTTCGATCAGTTTGTGGTGCTGCTGCGCAATCAGGTTAGCCAGATGGTCTACAAGCACGCTATCTCGACCGTGGTGCCCAGCCGCAACGTCAAGATCGGCAACGGTCACGACGGCCCGGACGGTCACGATGGCCACGGCGACGCGTCATCGGCCGATGCCGACGCTTGATTGACGGGGCCCCAGCCCGCATGAAGTGGGTAGGTTTCCACCAGGCCATACCTACACGTGTTTGATAGACAGAAAAGAGGCGATCGCGCCCTGCTCGTGCTGCCGCACTCCCGTGCCGAGCACGACACCGTGCGTCGCGGCGAAGAGTTTGCCGAGCTGGTCAAATCTGCCGGCGCCGAGGTGCTCGGCACCGTCGCGGCGAGGGTAGAGAACCCCAACCCGCGCTATTTCATCGGCACCGGCAAGGCCGATGAGGTGGGCGAGGCGGCACGTGCGGTCGGGGCCGATCTGGTGCTGGTGGATCACGAACTGACCCCGGTGCAGGAGCGCAATCTCGAGGAGCATCTGGGCATTCGCGTGGTCGATCGCGCCGGCCTGATCCTCGATATCTTCGCCCAGCGCGCCCGTTCGCATGAAGGCAAGCTTGAGGTGGAGCTGGCCCAGCTCAAGCACATCGCGACTCGGCTGGTGCGCGGCTGGACCCATCTTGACGCCCAGCGCGGCGGCGCCATCGGCAACCGCGGTCCGGGTGAAACCCAGCTCGAGCTCGATCGCCGGCTGCTCGCCGAGAGGGTCAAGATGCTCACCAAGCGGCTGGAAAAAGTGCAGACCCAGCGCACCCAGCAGCGCCGCGCGCGCCTGCGCAACACCGTGCCGCGCGTGGCCCTGGTCGGTTATACCAATGCCGGTAAATCCACCTTGTTTAATGCGCTGACCACCGGCGAGGTCTACGCGGCCGATCAGCTGTTCGCCACGCTCGACCCCACCGTGCGCAAGCTCGAAGGCCTTGCCTGCGGCCCGGCGGTGCTGGCCGACACGGTCGGTTTTATCCGCGAGCTGCCGCATGATCTGGTCGCCGCCTTCCGCGCCACGCTGGCCGAAGCGCGCGATGCCGACCTGTTGCTGCACGTTTGCGACGCCTCGGACGACGAGCGCGATCGCCTGCATCACGTCGTCGATACCGTGCTGGAAGAAATCGACGCCGGCGACCTGCCGCAGCTGCAGGTGATGAACAAGATCGACCTCGTGCAAGGTGACGGCGTGACGCCCGGCGCCGAGCCTCAGGATGCTGCCGCCGCTGCTCGATCAAGCATCACGCCGCGCATCGATCGCAACGCCGCCGGCAAGCCGGTGCGGGTATGGCTGTCCGCCGCCACGGGTGAGGGCCTTGAACTGCTGCGCCAGGCGCTGGGTGAACTGCTCGGCGGCGAGCGGATCCAGTCCGGCCTGCAGCTGCCGTTGACCGCCGGCCGGCTGCATGCCCGGCTCAAGGCGGCCGGTGCGATTACCGGTGAAACGGTGGACGAGCACGGCTGGCAGCTGCGCATCGACGCCCCGCGAAGCGTCATCGCGCCATTGAGCGGCGGCGATGCCACCGAGACCCAGCTCCTGCGCGAATTGCTGGCCGAGGCGCCGTTGCCCTGAAACCCGTATGCCGGACCGCGGACGATCGCGGCACTCTCTGTTAGAATCTGCGGTGTTTATGCGGCTAAAAGCCTTCCGGACAGCACACCGTTTCGACTGTATTGGCTACCTCGCATGCGCTATTCCCCTCAACGTGTGTTCCGGCCGTGGTTGCCGGCCTCCCGACTCCAAGGAGACTGACAGTGGCATGGAATGAACCCGGCGACGGGCAGAAGCGTGATCCGTGGGGCAAGAACAACCGCAAGCCAGACGGCGGCAGCGGCAAGTCGCCTTTCGATGAGTTGTTCAAGCAGGCCAAGAAGCTGCTCGGCTCGCCCAAGCAGATGTCGCGCAACATCATCACCGGCGTCATCGTGCTCATCGTCGTCGGGCTGCTGCTGAGCAGTTACACCGTCATTGAGGCACGTCAGGTCGGCGTGGTGCTGCGCTTTGGCGGGTATGCGCGCACGCTCGGTCCGGGCCTGCACTTCAAGCTGCCGCAGCCGTTCGAGTCGGTTGAAAAAGTCGACGCCGCGCGCGTGCGTTCGGTCAATGACAAGGTCACCCTGCTGACACGCGACGAGAACATCATCGCGGTCGACCTCAGCGTGCAGTATCAGGTGATCGATGCGCAGAAATACCTGTTCTCGCTCAACGATCCCGACGGCACCGTGCAGGCCG
>CBAAAD010000065.1:536-10410 GCA_964658785.1 uncultured Methylobacterium sp. | reverse complement strand
TGCCGCGGCAGCCTTTTTCTTCTCGGCCACCGGGTCATAGCCGGACAAGTGCAGCAAAAAGACGCCGCGCTTGCCTTCCTTCAGATACTGGCCGAGATCGACACCCTCGTAATGCGCCTTGCCCGGATCGGTCTTGGGAAAGGCCTGCTTCTGCTCGAAGCGTTCGACGATGTGATCCTCGCTGAAGCCGTACATCAGTTCAGGGTGTGCGTATGTGCCCTGATTCAGACTGACCAGATGCTGCAGCTGATCCGGCAGCACGCGGCCGATTTCCAGCTGCATGCCGGGCAGATTGCGCGACACCACGGAGATGCGCTTGCTGCCGCTCAGCGACAGCAGCGAGCCGTCAGCCATGAAGCGCAGCAGCTTCGGATAATCCGGCACGCTGAAGGTTTGCGCGGTTGGTTTGCCCAGCACATAACCGCCGAACGACTTCAGCCCCGTGCCCACATGCACATAGATTTGCTGGCCGGGCTCGGCGTGATATTTGAAGCTCTGCAGCGTGGCGAAATCGTCTTCGGTCGGCACCAGTTCGATCGGCAGCGGCTTGGACTTGCGCAACACCGCTTCGCTCACCTCCGATACTGCCCAGCTGTAGGGCGCATCGTCATCGGCCTGGTCGACCCCGTCCTTTTTGCGCGGCAGCACCCAAGCCTTGGTGAGACCGGAAAGATCGCTGCCGCGCACCTTGCCGCTGGCATTGATGACCAGCACCTGCTCGGGCTCGTACTTGTCGTTATCGACCAGGGTCGGGCTTATATCCTGCAAGGTCAGGCTGTACAGACCGGGGACGCGGATGCTCGCCCGCAACGCATCGGCCGTGCCATCGCCACCGCGCGAGCTGCGCACGCCGCTGTCGAGTTTCAGCAGCACCGCGCCGTCGTCGCGTGGAAGATCCAGCGGCTGCGAGTGCACCCAGGCGTTGAGCTTGAACGCATCGTAGGTCACGGTGAATTTCAGCGGCGTGCCCGGCTTGCCGTCCTTGTCGGCAAGGGCGATCGCCACGCGCTTCTCGAACTGCGCGGTATCGACCGGGTAGTTGAAATTGACCGGCACGATGGTGGTCTTGGCGGTCGGGTCCTGCGGGTCCTGATAAAACTCGCCCTTGCCGACTATCGCGGCAAATGCCGACAGGTCGACCTTGAGATGGTCATCCGCCATCAGCACATGCGGTGGGAAGGCGTCCGCGGCATCGAAACGCAGCTCGATATGCGCGCCGACCGGCCAGTCCTCAGCGGGCACGAAACGCAGCGTGTGATCGTCGGTCCAGCTCCAGGCACCCTTGATTGCCGGGCGCATGCTGATGCCCTTACCCGCGGGCTTGCCAACCAGCTCGATGGGTGCGGCCGACGCCGAGAAAACGACGTCGAGCGGGTGAATGGTGATTTTCGGCGTGCCGTCCGGCTGGGTGACGTAGGCGGTCAATGCGGGGGCTTTGGCTTCGAACGTGATGCGCTCGGGCTCGATCGGTTTGGGGCGATGCTGGTACCACTGCCAGCCAAACCAGGCGGCGATGAGCACCAGTACCGTGGCTAGAAACCCGCCCGCGAATTGCTTTGGCTTGCGCTTGATCGCCGCGCCCGTTGCCGGTGCCCACGTCGGCGCCGACCACGCGACGTTGCCAACGATGGGCCGCAGGATCCAGCCCAGGCCACGAAGCAAACCGCGCACAAGGCGCACCGGCAACATGAGCAGAAACCTCAGCAAATCCATGATGTCCCCTTTTCCTCATCCGATGATTGCAACAGCGATGCATTCAAACCGCCCGCAACGCGGCCCTTAAAGCCACAGCGACAGCGATTCTTCCTTATTTCCCCAGGCAGTCTGCGCGCCGAAAATGGCAGAGTGCGGCGCCGATTCTGACATGTCGCGGACGGTCTTGGCAGTCAGCGCAGGGCTCGCTTGCGCCGCGTAAAAGCCAAAGGGCCGACATTTTGGAATGTCGGCCCTTCGTTTGAAACAGTTGGCAAATACTTAGCTGTGCCCGGAGGCACTTGATCCGTTTAATGCGTTAGATCTTGCCCACGAATTCTCGTACGACCGCAGCCAGGGTCGGATCCAGCATGGCCATATGCATGGTGGCGCGCACGAGACCCGCCTTGTTGCCGCAGTCGAAGCGCGTGCCTTCGAAACGATAGGCCAGCACCTTGCCCTGCTCTTTCAACAGCGCCTCGATGGCATCGGTGAGCTGGATTTCTCCGCCGGCACCAGGCGTTGTCTGTTCCAGCAATTGAAAAATGCGGCTGGGCAATACATAACGCCCGACCACCGCCAGATTGGACGGCGCATCGGCCGGCTTGGGCTTCTCCACCATATGGTGAATCCAGGCGCTGCGGTCATCGATGGGCGTGGCGTCGACGATGCCGTATTTATCGGTATCGCTGTGCGGCACTTCTTCGACAGCGATGACGCCGGCATCCCTGGCGTTGGCCAACTCGGCCATCTGCCGCAGCGCGCCCTTGCCGGTACCGATCTTGCCGTTCCAGATCAGGTCGTCGGGCAACACCACGCCAAAGGGTTCGTCGCCGACCACGGGCTTGGCGCAAAGCACGGCATGACCCAGACCGAACGCTTCGGGCTGGGTAACAAAGATCGCGCGCACGTGTGATGGCAGGGTGCCCTGCACGAGAGCCAGCAGTTCGTCCTTGCCCTTCTCCTCCAGCTTCGCTTCCAGCTCATAGGCTTTGTCGAAGTAATCGGCGATGGCGTGCTTGTAGCGATTGGTAACGAAGATAAGCGTATCGGCACCTGCATCAACCGCCTCATCCACGGCATATTGAATCAGCGGCTTGTCCAAAACCGGCAGCATTTCCTTGGCCACGACCTTGGTCGCCGGAAGAAAACGCGTACCGAGTCCGGCTACGGGAAACACGACCTTGCGCAGGGGTTTACTCACTCACTTTTCTCCGGGTTGATGCGACGTATCGAGACCACGTTATCGGGCTGCGCCACTTCGGTCCAGCGGAACGATGGCAACAGGCTCGACACGCAGCGTCGAAGTTCTTCTTCATTGAAAACGGTCACGGCTTCACTAGCCTTGTTCAAAAGCGCCTGCAGCAGATCCCATGATACTTCGCGGTGTTGCGCGAGAAAGATTTTCGAGTGTTCGGTGGCGCTGTAATTTTCCAGCGGATGGAACAGTTCCTCGAACAACTTTTCGCCAGCGCGAAGGCCGGTATAGACGATGGGAATCTCGGTGCCCGGCTTTTTGCCGGCAAGGCGAATCATCTGCTCGGCCAGGTCCCGGATCTTCACCGGCTCGCCCATGTCGAGCGCAAAGATCTCCCCGCCCTTGCCGATGCTCGCGGCCTGCAAAATCAGCTGACAGGCTTCGGGAATGGTCATGAAATAGCGCGAGATTTCCGGGTGGGTCACTGTGACCGGCCCACCGTCCAGAATTTGCTGGCGGAACAGCGGCACCACCGAGCCGGCCGAATCGAGCACATTGCCGAAACGTACGGTCATGAATCGCGTGTCGGCATGCGCGTTGAGATTCTGGCAGTAGATCTCCGCGACACGCTTGCAGGCGCCCATGACGCTGGTCGGGTTGACGGCCTTGTCGGTGGAGATCAGCACAAAACATTCCACGCCGACCTCGCGGGCAAGGTCGGCCACGGTGCGCGTACCCAGCACGTTGTTCCGAAACGCCGATCGCAGCTGCGCCTGCAGCATGGGCACGTGTTTGTAAGCCGCCGCGTGGAAAATCACCTGCGGCTTGGTTTCCACGAAAGCTCTGCGCATCGCAGTTTCGTCGCCGCAGTTGGCCAGGATGCCTTCGAAAATAAGCTCCGGAAAATCTGCGCGCAGCTCCTGCGAAATGCGGTAGAGGTTGTATTCGCTTTGCTCGACGACGATCAGCGACTGCGCGCCAAGGCGCGCGATCTGCCGGCACAACTCCGAGCCGATGGACCCACCGCCGCCGGTGACCAGCACACGGCGGGCGGTCAGCGTTTCGCGAATGGCCGTCCAGTCCAGTTCAACGGCGTCGCGACCAAGCAGATCCTCGATCGCCACTTCCTTGATCTGATTGAACTGCGCGCGCCCGGCAACCACATCCTCCAGCCGCGGAATCGTGCGGTAAGGCAAACCCGTTTCGTCGCACAACGCGACCACGCGGCGCATCTCGTTGGTCGAGGCACCGGGCAGCGCGATAAGCAGCATCTGCACGGCGGCCTCGCGGGCTACGTCGGGCAACTGATCAAAACGCCCAAGCACCGGATGACCGTTGATACTGGCGCCGCGCAAGCTGGGCTTGTCGTCGACAAAGCCGACGACCGAATAGCGGCTGTCGCGTCGCAGATCCCGCGACAGCACCTCGCCGGCGCGGTCCGCGCCAACGATCATGACGCGCTTCACCTCATGGTTCTGCAGCAGATCGCGCCGGCTGTCTTTCCAGAACCGATAGGCAAGTCGCGGCAGACCAAGCAGCGCGCCCAACACCAGCGGATAAAGCAAAAATGTGGTGCGAGGCACTCCCGCAAGACGGTCATAAAGAAACAGCGACAGGCCAATGGCCAACGCGCCAATCAACGCGGCTCGGGCGATATTCCACAGGTCCGGCAGGCTGGCGAAGCGCCACACGCTGCGATAGAGCCCGGTCCAGCGCAGGATCAGGCCTTGAATCACCAGAACAATGGGAAACTCGAGCAGCTGGAAGCTGACGACTTCCGACGGGTTGAAGGTGTAACGCAGCATCTTGGCAATCCACCAGGCCAACACGGTCATCGCCAGATCGTGAAGCACGACAGCGACGCGCGGGTGGATAAAACCAACGACTTTACGCAACGACATGGCGATCCTTCGACGGGTTACGTCGCAGATAGCGGCGTTTGAGCGCCAGCCACACGGCCGCCGCACACAGATAAAACACAATGGTAATTGGCAAAGCTATATTCAGATGACTGAACGCCAACCATGTGAACGGGCCGGCCATCAACAGATTCCAGGCCAGATAGCGGATATCCGTTCCACCATGTGTACCGCCGCGCCGCGTCATCCACTGATAAACATGCTCGCGATGCGGGCTGTACCAGCGTTTACCGGCCAACATTCGCATCAACAGTGTCAACGTGGCATCAAGCAAAAACGCCGACGAGAGAATCAACACTGGCCACACCAGCGCGTGGTCCACCCGCCACAGCATCGCGCCGAATGCGAAAATCAGCAGCCCAATGCTGCCACTGCCCACATCGCCCATGAAAATTCGTGCCGGCGGCCGGTTGTATAGCCAGAAGCCCAAAGCCGATGCCGTCATCGCTGCTGCGCCCAACGCCAGCGCCGACTGCTGAAGCGACCAGCTGATCAACGCCATTCCCGCGCCGACGAAAATGGTCTGCTGCGCCAGAAGCCCGTCGATACCATCCATGAAATTATGCAGATTGATGCTCCAGGCGCCTGCCACCAGCAAGAGCGGCAACCACCACCATGACAAACCAGTCGCCAGCAGCGCACAGGAAAAAAGCAGCACCGCCAGAAGCTGCGCGCCGAAGCGGGGAAGTATGGGCAATGCGCGATGGTCATCCCACCAGCCGACGATCGCTACCAATGCAAAAGCCACGTCCAAGCCAGTTACCGCGCTGACGGGCCACGCCCCCGGCCCACTGAGCAACGCAGCGGGAAGGCAAGCGAGCAGCGCGATGACAACGCCAATGCCGCCGCCCCGCGGCGTGGGGATACTGTGTGACCTGCGTTGCCCCGGCTGATCCAGCATGCCGCGGCGCTGCGCATAGACGATGGCGATGCGCACGAGCAAAAAGGTGATGATGAAAGCGGCAAGAGGCCATCCAGTGGCAAGCAGTAGCCCCAAGGTCATTCGCTGGCAACGCCGTGAATCGGCCGGATCGTGCCCCAACTCTTGCAGCTCGGACACTGCCAGTGATGCGCCTTGGCACCAAAACCGCAGCGGCTGCAGCGATACATCGCCTGCCCTTCCAGCAATTTCTTGGTGAGATCGCGCAGGATCAGGAAATTCTCGCGCGCCTCGCCTTCAATCTTGTCCATGGTGGCGTCGATAAGCGCCATCAGTCCGCGCACCGACGGCCGCTGACGCAGCTGAGACGTCAGAAAGTCGATGGCCGCGCGCTCGCCGTCGCGCTGTTGATAGATATGTGCCAGCGCCAGTACGGGTGATATGCCGTGGTAGCGACCAAGCATTTCGCGCAGGAATGATTCGGCGCGATCCATCTGCTGCGAACGGGCGTAGCTGTTGAGCAGCGGCGGCAGAATTTCCGGCGTAAACGCGATGTCGGCGTTGACTGCCGCCTCGTAGGCGGCCACGGCTTCCGGGTGATGGCCGTCTTCCGACTGCAGCCGCCCGGTCAACATGAAAGCGCGCACGCAGTCGGGCTGAGATTCAAAAGCCTGCCGCAGATAGTCGCGCGCTTCGGCACGCGCGCCGTGCTGGCGTGCTCGATCAGCCAGTTCGCAAAAGAACTGCGCTTTCATCGACGACTCATCCTCGCCGGTCATCAGCTCGAGTCGGCAGGTATGTTCTATTGCCTTGTGCCAGTCGCGCTCGTGCTGGTAGATGGCAATGAGATGCCTGAGCGCGGATGGCGCATGGGCATCCATCGCCACCAGGTCCGAGAAAAGTGCCTCGGCGCGGTCAAGCAAGCCGGCACGCATGTAGTCTTCGCCCAGCTCGAGCAGGGCCACCGTTTTCATCGTATCCGACAGACCGGGCCGTGATACGAGATGCTGGTGCAGGCGAATGGCGCGATCTACCTCACCACGACGGCGAAACAGATTTCCCAGCGCAAGATGCGTCTCCACGGTATCGCGGTTGTATTCGGCCAGTTTGAGGAAAACCTCGATCGCCTTGTCCTGCTCCTCGTTGAGCAGGTAATTCAGACCGCGGAAGTAATCGGAAGACAGCTCGCTGACTTCAGCCCCGGATCGCTTGGCTCCCACACGGCGAGATGCCCACCAGCCAAGAACAAAAGCCACAGGCACCAGCAGAACCAGCGCATAGGGATAATTCATGTAGCGGCCGGCGACTTCTTTTCTTTGTCCAGCAGCTGCCGACGACGCTCGCGGCGCTGCGCCGAACTAACACCAAGCCACGCCGTCAGTCCGCCGAGCAACCAGCCGATAATCAACGCGCACAGCAGTGCAGAGCCTTTGGGCAACCGAACCCGAGCAAGGGCAAGATCGTAGCTCACCATGTCGGCATTCAGCGCGCCGACCACGATACCCGCAGACACAAAAACGACAAGAATAAGAATGACGAGTAAGCGCATGACGCGACTTTAACTGATTGACTGTGACAGGCACAGATACCGCGCTAAATCACGTCGGTGCCGATTCATGCACAGAGCTGGTTCAAGTCCCCTGCGCACGAGATGACGCGCATAAAAAAGGCAGGATCGACCGGGGTCGCCTGCCTCCATACGCTTGTTTGTCTATTCAACCAGCTGTCTGCTCGAGTAGCAGATTCACCCGCTCGCGCAGCTCTTTACCCGGTTTGAAATGCGGTACGTGCTTGCCCGGCAGCGCCACCGCGTCGCCCGACTTCGGATTACGCCCCATGCGCGGCGGGCGATAGTGCAGCGCAAAGCTTCCAAAGCCACGCACTTCAATACGTTCACCATGAGCCAGCGCGTGGCTCATCTGCTCGATCACACTTTTGACAGCCAACTCGACATCCGCAAATGCGAGGTGGGTCTGACGCCTTGCCAGCGCCTCGATCAATTCAGATTTGGTCATGGGACCCCAATGTCCGTGACGTTAAACAACGGGGCGGCGTGTGCCGCCCCGTGTCGTGCTCAACCAGCGATCAATCCGCCTTGTCGAACTGTTCCTTCAGCAGCGCGCCCAGCTTGGTCGTGCCGGTAGAGGCCGAAGCATAGTCAACGGCAGTCGGCTCTTCCGGCAGATCGGCCTCGTCCTTGGCGCGAATCGAGAGCGCCAGCTGGCGACCCTTGCGATCCATACCGGTGAACTTGGCTTCGACCTTGTCGCCGACCTTCAGATGCTCGGTGGCATCGTCGACGCGCTCCTTGGCGATGTCGCTGGCGCGCAGGTAACCCTCAACGCCCTCGCCCAGATCGATCAACGCGCCCTTGGCGTCCACTTCCTTCACCACGCCATTGACGATGGTGCCGCGCGGATTGGCTGCCATGAACTGGCCAAACGGGTCCTGCTCCATCTGCTTGATGCCCAGCGAGATGCGCTCGCGCTCCGGATCAACGGCCAGCACCACGGCCTCGATCTCGTCGCCCTTCTTGAAGTTGCGCACCAGCTCTTCGCCGGTGACCTGCCAGGAGATGTCGGACAGATGCACGAGGCCATCGATGCCGCCGTCCAGGCCGATGAACACGCCAAAGTCGGTGATCGACTTGATCTGACCGGAGACCTTGTCGCCCTTCTTGTGCATGGCGGCGAAGGCTTCCCACGGGTTCGAGCGGGTCTGCTTGATACCCAGCGAGATGCGGCGACGCTCTTCATCCACGTCCAGCACGGTCACTTCGGTCTCGTCGCCGACCTGAACCACCTTGGCCGGGTTGACGTTCTTGTTGGTCCAGTCCATTTCGGAGACGTGCACCAGGCCTTCCACGCCCGGCTCGATCTCGACGAAGCAGCCGTAATCGGTGACGTTGGAGACCTTGCCGAACAGGCGGCTGCCGACCGGGTAGCGGCGCGCAATGGCGACCCACGGGTCGTCGCCCAGCTGCTTCAGGCCCAGCGAAACGCGGTTGCGCTCCTTGTCGTACTTCAGCACGCGCACATCGAGCTCGTCGCCGACGTTGACCACTTCGGACGGATGACGAACGCGCTTCCACGCCATGTCGGTGATGTGCAGCAGACCATCGATACCGCCCAGGTCCACGAATGCGCCGTAATCGGTGAGGTTCTTCACCACACCCTTGACCACGGCACCCTCGGTCAGGCGCTCAAGCAGCTGCTCACGCTCGGCGGAGAACTCGGTCTCGACGACGGCACGGCGGCTGACGACTACATTGTTGCGCTTGCGGTCGAGCTTGATGATCTTGAACTCGAGTTCCTTGCCCTCGAGGAAAACTGGGTCACGCACCGGGCGCACGTCGACCAGCGAGCCCGGCAGGAACGCGCGGACATCCTTGATGTCGACCGTGAAGCCACCCTTGACCTTGCCGGAGATGAGACCAACGATGGTCTCTTCCTTGTCGAACGCGTGCTCCAGATCGTCCCACACCATCGAGCGCTTGGCTTTCTCGCGCGACAGCTTGGTTTCGCCGAAACCGTCTTCCAAAGCTTCGAGGGCAACCTTCACCTCGTCGCCTACCTGCACCTCCAGCACGCCCTGCTCATCGCGGAACTGCTCGATGGGGACGATGCCTTCGCTCTTCAGGCCGGCGTTGATCACGACGACGTCGTTGCGGATTTCCACAACGATACCGGTGACGATGGCGCCAGGCTTCAGCTTGGAGATGGCCTGCTGGCTCTGTTCAAACAGTTCGGCAAAACTTTCAGTCATGTTGATTCCATAGTGGGAAAAGACCGCGGCTCGCTGCGCCTTGCTTGAGGTTGCGCACGTACCGGCCGGTCCACCGGTTGAGGGCAAGTCCGGGTGGTTCCCGCAGGAACAACAACCCTTGTCGCCGTTGGCCAAAATCCCGGCATCGCCTCCAACGGGAAGCTTTGACCGGGACGAGAGAACCGTCGTGCCGCGTTTTACGGCTGCACGACGGCGAGAACTTTCGCGACGACCTCGTCAATGCCCATGCCGGTGGTATCAATCAGCAAGGCATCGTCGGCAGGCTTGAGCGGCGCGACTGCGCGCGAGGCATCGCGGCTGTCACGCGCTTCAATTTCGCGCTGGAGGCCGGAAAGTGTAACGCTAAGTCCCTTTTCCTTCAACTGCTTATAGCGTCTTTTCGCCCTTTCCGCGGCGCTG
>CBAAAD010000065.1:0-526 GCA_964658785.1 uncultured Methylobacterium sp. | reverse complement strand
AGCCCGCATCCGGGAAGATCACCGTGCCCATATCGCGCCCGTCGGCCACCAGCCCCGGGGCTTTGCGAAAGCCCAGCTGTAGCGCCACCAGGGCTTCGCGAACCGACGGCACCGAGGCAATCGCTGAGGCCGCTGCACCGGCCGTTTCCGTGCGCAGCTCGTCCGTCGCGTCGTGCCCGTTGACGATCACGCGCGTCTCGCCGCCATCGGCGGCGGCGCTGAACTTGATGCGGGTGCTGTGCGCGCAGCGGGTTACCGCATCCACGTCGGACAGATCCAGCCCTTCCATACCGGCGGCGTAGCCTACCGCGCGATAGAGCGCGCCCGAATCGAGCAGGCGCCAGCCCAGATGCCGAGCCACCAGCGCGCTGATCGTGCCCTTGCCTGATCCGGACGGCCCATCGATGGTGAGGACGGGCGCGGGCGTGGCATGGCTCATGAAAAATCCTGGTTCGAAGACAATCGGTGCTTGCAGTTTAGCGCGTGCGCTGTCTCGTTGACCCCGGCTGGGTCGCGTGCTATCACA
>CBAAAD010000064.1:1404-10414 GCA_964658785.1 uncultured Methylobacterium sp. | reverse complement strand
TACTACCCGGCAAAGAACGGGCGCGAGGATGCGATTGTGATGGTGCTGGAGCTTGCGGCCAGTTAGATGCGTCGACGGCTTTTTTGTTCGTACCAGAATCCCGTCATCCATAAGCAACAGCCCAGAACAAATCCGGCAAGGATCAGCCAACTCCCGGTTGGGTAGTAGTCGAAGACTACCGTGTGCTTGCCCTTGGGAATGTTCAGACGCTGGAACATGTCGTTGCCGCGAAGGATCGTGCTTTCGCGGCCGTCGACACGCGCATGCCAGCCGGGATAAAACGCCTCTCGCCTGAGCAGCTGGCTGGCAGCGCGGCAATCCACCGACAATGATTCACGCTCCTCGAATCGGAGATCGCATGCGCCCGACGAATCTTCAAAATAGGCCGCGCCCTTCGGCAGCGCATAGATGGACATGTCGGCGCCGCTGTAAACCAGACTGGCTACAGCTTGTGCTTTTGCCGGATAAACAAGTGCGACGGAGGGCGCGCTGGCCACCTTCTTGCCATCCACTTGAACCGATCGCGAAGCGTTTGTCGTCATCAGCCATAGTTCTAGCGGCGACGTGGCGCGCTGGTATTCCAGCGTGACATTGATGCGCTGTGGATTATTCGCTGCGGAGAGTGCCAGCGGCGCATCGAGTTTTATTTTGATCGGCGCGTGGTCGATCGCGCCCTGCACATTCGCCGTCCCTCTGGAGCAAACGTCGCGATCAGTGCACGCCTGCACCGTGAGCACACCATCGGAACGGCCATCGTCAGTGCCGATGACTACGGTTATCGCCTGTGCAGAACGGCCAGCGTCTTGTGCCGATAGCAGCCAGCTCACTGTGGTTGAAGAAGACCCATCCATCTTGACCGTGGTTTCGCCCGTTTGCTGCGTGTCGCTGGAGGGCAGGGACGACTCGATAAACGGATCGGTTCCCGGTGGCGCAACAACGTATTTCACGCCGAGTGACTCGTAAGCGTCGAGCCTTGTTATCAACTGTTTTGCAGCATCCCTGTGGCCAAACGAGCCGTTGAAGATGATCGGATCCGCGTTGGGGTCGAGATGATTATGGACGTAGTCGACCCAGTCCTGCGAGACCGGCAAATAGTTGTGATTTATTTGTGCGATCCGGAAAAAGGCGCCGTAGTTTGGTGCCAGTGGACAGCGAGTAGACGCGTTGCAGACCAACGTGACTGCTGAGAAAAGCGACTCCGTTTTCAGGGGTCGCCAAATGCTTGACTCCGCTGCGAATGGGAAGCGCATACGCAAGACATGCGTCAATAATCATCAGGCATATCAGGACGCGTGTAGCGTAGTGCCAACGTCGCACGCTGAGGATCAGCGCCGTCGCCGCGCTGCATGAAACAACGAACCAGCTTATGGCGATATAAAAGTACTGACGGTATCCGTGGATTTTCAGCAGGTCATGCAATGTATCCCGCTGTGACCACAAGGCAACGCTCACTATCAGAGCAACGATGCTCGCGGTGATGAGAACTCGGCCAGGCAGGGGTCGTTCGTTGCGCTGCATTCCATCGATTGCCAGAGCGATCAGCGCTGCGCCGGCAAACTCCCATGACGCCGATGCATAGCGGTAAAAGGCGGCGGTTTTGATCATTGGGACAAGGTTGACCAGGTCGCTGATGGGGCGAAGGTCGAAACACTTTGCAAGGCAAACAGCGATCCAGGCCAGCAAGATAAACCGCAGGCGTCGTCGACATACGGTGGCGGCCAGCAGGGCGAGCAGCAGCTGAGCTGCTGTGAAATAACCTCCGATGCCGCCCCAAGTGGCGGAAACGAGGCTGGATGAATCATCGAACGAAAATATCGGTCCGTACAGCCATGGCATCAGGTAGAGAGGTAGCGTGGCGTATGGCGGCTTTGCGTGGGCAAACGCAGCCTGATGCGGGCCAATATATGCGCGCCCGACGTATTCGGCAAAAGGCACGATCAGCGGCGCTGAGAGCAGCAAGCCGATGAATGCAGCGAAGCCCAATTTTCCGAGGAAGCGGGCGCGCTCGGTATTCTCAAGGCCGCTCAATCGCGCCAACGACCATAGGCCTGCAAACAGTCCATTGATGTAGGCGATTTCTGGAAAGCCAGCATAAATAGACCACGCGAGCGCTGGCGGAATAATCCACCATCCGCCCGCGCGTCCCTGGGCCACACGAGCGCGCAGCGTTTCGACGCCCAACAGCAACATCGGTAGAAATGCCAGGGGCGACGCAATGGGCGCGCCGTGCCATGCAAAGGTGCCGTTGAGTTCGAAGATTACGGCCCCGACGAAAGCTGCCGCCTGTGTCACATGCAGCCGCCTCAGAAACGCCAGCGTGCACGCGCCAGCGATCATTTGCAGCAGTAGCTCCAGCCATATGCCGCCAGAACGAAAGTGCAGAAGCCATACAAATGGGAGAAAAAAGGAGGCTGGCTGAGCTTCTGCTGCCAGAGGCAGACCAACGCCGCTGTACGGGTTCCACCAGGGGAGCTTCCCTTGTAACCAAAGATCGGCTGAGAGCTTTCCTAGTGCCTGAGCCTGGTAGCCCGTATTCGGATCAATCCAGGGGTTGCCAGCATGCCGGTGCCCCACGTCTCCTACGGCGGCAGTAAAAAACAACGGGTCCGGGCTGATGCCTCCCGTCAATGCTGGCAGGTGTAGCAATACCGGAAGGAGCAACAGCAAGAGCCAGGAAATTCGGCTAGTTCTTCTGTCCCTGTCGAGACGATGGCTTGCGGCATCAAACGGTGCAAATTGCATAGTCACGCAAAAATGGCCTGGGTGGACTCAGACGTTTGAATGACGTTATTCGATGCCGGGCAATCCTTTCCGTACGGCATAGGTATCTACCCCAGCTTCTGCGCCTGCTCGCGCAGGGCGCTGATCTGCTGTGTCCAGTCGGTGATGCGCTGGCGTTCCTGCTGCACGACTTCGGCCGGTGCATTGGCAACGAAGTTGGCGTTGTTGAGTTTGCCTTCGCACTTTTTGATTTCGGTTTCGATGCGTGTGATTTCCTTGGTCAGGCGCGCTTTTTCGGCGCCCAGGTCGATCAGGCCGGCGAGTGGAATCATCACCCGCAGTGCGCCCACCACGGCAGCCGCGGCGGCGGGTTCGTCGGCTCCCGCGTCGATCCACTGCGGCGCCTCGACACGAGCGAGGAAGCTGATCTGCGCAGCGAATTTGGCGATGCGCGAGCGATCGTTGGCGTCACCGTCGGCGAGCAGCAGCGGAATGATTTTCGCCGGCGAGATGTTCATCTCCGAGCGAATGCGGCGGATGCCGCTAAGCACGTTCTTGAACCATTCGATTTCGGCGGTGGCCGCGTCGTCGCCGGCGTAATCCTCGGCGCGCGGGTAGGCGCATTGAAGAATCAGCGCCTTGGACGCTTCCGATGTAGATGCCGTTGCGCTCCGCGCGGTCGCGGGCAACTCCTGCCAGATCTCTTCGGTGATGAAGGGGATGATCGGATGCAGCGCGCGCAGCACCGTCTCCAGCACCACGAGCAGGGTGCGGCGGGTGGATGCGGCGGCGGCCGCATCGTCGCCGGCCAGCGCGGGCTTGGACAGTTCCAGGAACCAGTCGCAGAACTCGTTCCAGACAAACTCATACAGCGCCTGCGCCAGATGGTCGAAGCGGTAGCTGGCGAAGTGCTGCTCCACTTCACCCAGGGTCTGCTTGAGGCGGGTGAGGATCCAGCGCTCCGCTTCGGTGGCTGACGCGCTAGAGGGTGCGGCGATCTCGCCTTCCGCCACGTTCATCAGCACGAAGCGCGCCGCGTTCCAAAGCTTGTTGCAGAACGCCTTGTAGCCCTCGGCGCGCTTGATGTCGAAGTTGATGGTGCGGCTGTAGCTGGCCAGCGCGGCAAAGGTGAAGCGCAGCGCATCGGTGCCGATCGACGGAATGCCGTCGGGATAATCCTTGCGGATGCGCTTTTCGACTTTTTCGCGCACCTGCGGAATCAGCAGCGACTTGGTCGATTTTTCCAGCAGCGGCTGCAGCTCGATGCCGTCGATCAGGTCCAGCGGGTCCAGCGTGTTGCCCTTGGACTTGGACATCTTCTTGCCTTCCGCGTCGCGCACGATGGCGTTGATGTACACCTCGCGGAATGGAATCTGGCCGGTGAAGTACTTGGTCGCCATCACCATGCGCGCGACCCAGAAAAAGATGATGTCGAAGCCGGTGACCAGCACCGCGCTGGGCAGGAAAATCTTGTCGTCCGCCCAGTTGGCGACGATCTCGCCGCGCTCGTTTTTTACCGGCCCGTTGGCCGGCCAGCCGAGCGTGGAGAACGGCCACAGCGCCGAGCTGAACCACGTATCCAGCACGTCCTCGTCCTGGCGCATTGCACCGACTGGCGGCGTGCCGGCGTTGGCGCGCGCATCAAGCTCGTCTTCGCCGACAAAGATGTTGCCCGCTTCGTCGTACCAGGCCGGGATGCGATGGCCCCACCAGAGCTGGCGGCTGATGCACCAGTCCTGGATGTTGTCCAGCCACTGGGTATAGGTGCTGGTCCAGTTTTCGGGGACGAATTTGATGTCACCCGAACGCACGGCGTCGAGCGCAGGCTCGGTAATCGCCTTGCGACCGCCTGGACGTCCATCCGTCTGGACGTCCGTCGTGAGATCGACAAACCACTGATCGGTCAGCATCGGCTCGATGACGGCGTCGGAGCGATCGCTGACCGGCACCTGCAGCTTATGCGGCCTGGTTTCGACCAGCAGGCCGGCGGCATCGAGGTCGGCGAGCACCTGCTTGCGCGCGTCGTAGCGGTCGAGGCCGCGGTACTTTGTCGGGCCGTTTTCGTTGACCTTCGCCTCAAGGGTGAAGATGGTGATCGGCGGCAGCTTGTGCCGCTGACCGATCGCGTAATCGTTGAAGTCGTGCGCAGGCGTGATCTTCACGCAACCGGTGCCGAAATCCTTGTCCACATAGTCGTCCGCAATGACCGGAATTTCGCGATCGGTCAGCGGAAGCTTCAGCTGCTTGCCGATCAGATGCTGATAGCGCTCGTCATCCGGATGCACGGCCACGGCCACGTCGCCCAGCATGGTTTCCGGGCGCGTCGTTGCCACCACCAGGCTTTCGTCGCTGCCGCTGACCATGTAGCGGATCGACCACATATGGCCGTCGCGCTCGACGTTGTTCACTTCCAGATCGGACACCGCCGTGCCCAGCACCGGGTCCCAGTTCACCAGCCGGTTGCCGCGATAGATCAGCCCCGCGCGATACCATTCGACGAACACCTTGCGCACGGCGGCGGACAAACCCTCGTCCATGGTGAAGCGCTCGCGCGACCAGTCCGCTGCCGTGCCGATGCGGCGCATCTGGTGGGTGATGGTGGAGCCGGATTCTTCCTTCCACTTCCATACGCGTTCCACAAAGGCTTCGCGGCCGAGATCGTGGCGGGTCTGATTTTCCACCGCGAGCTGGTTCTCGACGATTTTCTGGGTGGCGATGCCGGCGTGGTCGGTGCCCACCTGCCACAGCGTGTTCATGCCGCGCATGCGCTGATAGCGCACCAGCATGTCCATCACCGTCTGCTGAAACGCGTGGCCCATGTGCAGCGTGCCGGTGACATTCGGCGGCGGCAGCAGGATGCAGTACGGCTCGCCCCGGTTTTTATCGTCAGCGCCTGCGGGCTTGAACGCACCGCTGGCTTCCCACTGTGCGTACCACTTGGACTCGATCTGGGCGGGTTCGAAACTTTTTTCCATGGGGACTCGCAGTGGCGCCTGGTTGAAGGCGCGCGGGTGGGCAACGGCAGAAATCCCATTGTACGGGGCGGTGATGGGGCTGCCAAAGCCTTCGTTGCGGGCACGCCTGCGCGATCGGCCGCGCGTTGGCAAGCTCCTGGGAGATCGGCGTTCACCCAAGGCTACGTTACATGCCGGGACTATAGGGCCGCACGACTGGACATCCGTGTGCCCACCATCGCCGCCGAGCTGCGTATTGGCAAAGCGTTCCGATGGCGTCGTTGCTGCATCTGGGCGTACTTCGAGCAAAAGATTTTGACTTCGAAAGTTTTTTGCGTGCGATTGACCCCAAAGTATTTGCTGGACGCCATGGAGGCGTGTTGTCGCTGGCACAGGCCGCGCGTGCTGCGCATGCTGGTCAGCGCTGCGATCGGCGCCGGCTCGGTGATGGGTATGTCGAACGCCCACGCCGCCATACCCCGGCCCGAAGGCTGGACGCTGCAGTTCGGCGATGATTTCAACGGGGTCGCGGACAGGTTGCCCTCACGGACCCGATGGCGGCTGGATACCGGGCATGGCTATCCCTCGGGGCCGCCGCAGTGGGGTACGGGCGAAATCCAGACGTATACCGCCAGCAAGGCGAATGTCAGCCTGGACGGCCAGGGCCATCTGCGCATCACGCCGTTGCGCGACAAGGCGGGTAACTGGACTTCGGGCCGTATCGAAACCAGGCAAGGCAATTTCAAACCTCCCGCGCACGGCGTGCTGCGCATCGAAGCGCGCATCCAGATGCCGTATGTGGCCGACCAGGCGGCACAGGGTTACTGGCCGGCCTTCTGGGCGCTTGGGCAAAGCTACAGACGGGACGGCGGATGGCCGAAAGCCGGCGAATTCGACATCATGGAAAACGTCAACGGCATCAACAGCGTCTGGGGCATCCTGCATTGCGGTGTCTATCCCGGCGGCCCCTGCGGCGAACCGAACGGCCTGGGTCGGCGTGCGTCATGTGACAACACCACCTGCCAGGCAGCGTTCCACGTTTACGCGTTCGAGTGGGATCGCAGCGTGTCGCCCATGCAGATACGCTGGTACGTCGACGGCAAGCTCTATGACCATGTCTCGCAGAACCAGCTGCCGCCGCAGACATGGCATGAAATCACCGGTCAGGGCGGTTATTTTCTGCTGTTGAACGTCGCGATGGGCGGTGGCTTTTCGTATGCCATGGCCGGTGGCAAACCGACGCCCAATGACAAGACCGAGCCAGGGCATCCGATGCTGGTGGATTATGTGGCGGTGTGGACGAGGGCGAGTGGTGAGAAGCACTGATTTTCAGCCACGCGAACACCGTAGGCTGGTGCTGAGCGAAGCGAAGCCCAACAGCACGCCGCGAAGTATTGACCGAAGATTGTTGGGCTTCGCTGCGCTCAGCGCCAACCTACATCGGGCCATCAATCGTTAGCACCGTTCTGGAGGTATAGCTGCGTAGGTCGGTGCTGAGCAAAGCGAAGCCCAACAGCAACGTCGGAGACGCTTGCTTGCGCGAGATTTTTCTTCGCCGCGGCAAGTGGAATATTGGACGAAGTGCGTTGGGGTTCACTTCGTTCACCGCCAACCTACGAAGCGTGGTGTTTTTCAGCTACACCGCACCGTCGATCGTCAGCACGGTGCCGGAGGTGTAGCCCGATAGCGGGCTGGCGAGAAACGCTACGGCAGCGGCAATTTCCGACGGCTTGGCGGGGCGTCCGAACGGCATGGTCTTGAACATTTCGCGCCAGCGCTCGGCGTCGCCCAGCTCGCTCTGCGCATTGGCCCGCTGCATCGTTTCCAGGCGCTTGGTTTCCACCGGACCAGGGTTGATGGCCACGACGCGAATGCCGTCGGCGTGGCTGCCGCGTGCGAGCGCCTTGGTGAAAGCCATCAACGCTGCGTTACCCGTCGCGCCGGCAATATAGTCCGGCGGCAGCCACTGGCCTGCGGCGCCAATCACGTTGATGATCACGCCCTGCTTGCGCTTGGCCATCATCGGATAAACCGCGCGGCTGAGCGAGATATAGCCGAACACTTTCAGGTCCCACGCCTTGCGCCACGCCTCGTCGTCGATGGCCGTGAGCGTGCCCGGCGGAATCGCGCCGGCGTTGTTGACCAGGACATCGATCTCACCGGCCCAGTTGGCGACGGCGCGAACGGCGGCATCCGTCGAAAGATCGGCCGCCATGGTTTCCACCTGCACCGAAAAACGGGCGCGCAGCGCGGTGGCGATGTCTTCCAGGGCGGCGCTATCGCGGGCGACCAGGCGAAGGTCGCAGCCCTCGGTGGCCAGCAGCTCGGCTACGGCCTGGCCGATGCCTTTGGAACCGCCGGTGATCAGTACGCGTTTGCCGGCAAGCTGCAGATCCATGAGATGTCCTGATAGTTACTTGAAGGCGTCGAGGTATATCAGGACGGGTGTCATCGACGGGTAAAGCGCTCGGCGCGCGCTGCTGCGGATGTCGAACTTGGTTAAAGACGATGCGGATAGTTCCCGAGCGGGCAAGGTTTCTGCCTTTGGCGAGCGCCCGCCCCTCACTCCAGCCTTCTCCCCGACGGGGAGAAGGGGTAAAGCGTTAGCCGCGCAGCGTTTTTCCGTACGCGTGCACTTCATCCACCAGCACCTTCACATGCTGGGGATCGACTTCCGGCGTGATGCCGTGGCCGAGATTGAACACGTGGCCGGGATGACGGCCGTAGCTGTCGAGCACGGCGCGCGCTTCCCGGCGGATCACGTCGGGGCCGGCGCGCAAAATCGCAGGGTCCAGATTGCCCTGCAGCGCCACGCGGCCGCCGACCGCAGCGCGGGCATCGGCCAGGTCTATCGTCCAGTCGACGCCAAGCGCGGTGCAGCCGGTGTCGGCCAGTGCGCTCAGATGCTGCCCCGCCCCTTTGGAGAACAGCACGATCGGCAGGTCGCGGCTGTGCGGGCTGGCCTTCAATGCATCGACGACATGGGTCATATAGCGCAGCGAGAATTCGCGAAACGGCGCGGGTCCGAGCAGGCCGCCCCAGGTGTCGAACACCATCAGCGTCTGCGCGCCGGCCGCGGCCTGGGCGATGAGATAGGCCGCGACGGCCTGCGCCAGGGTGTCGAGCAGGTGGTGCGCGAGCTTCGGTTCGTTCCAGCACATCGCCTTGAGCGTGGCGAAATCCTTCGAGCCCGAGCCCTCGACCATGTAGCAGGCCAGCGTCCACGGGCTGCCGGAAAAGCCGATCAACGGCACGCGGCCGTCGAGTTCTTTGCGGATCAAGCGCACCGCATCCATCACGTAGCGCAGCTCGGCGTCCATGTCGGGGACGCCGAG
>CBAAAD010000064.1:0-1394 GCA_964658785.1 uncultured Methylobacterium sp. | reverse complement strand
CCGAGCTTTTCGATATCCGCGCGCGTGCGCACGGGATGCGCGAAGCGCGGGCCTTCGCCCTGCGCAAACGTCAGGCCCAAACCCATCGCATCGGGAATGGTCAGGATGTCGGAAAACAGAATCGCCGCGTCCAGCTCGAAGCGTTCCAGCGGCTGCAGCGTGACTTCGCAGGCCAGCTCGGGGTTCTGCGCCAGCGCCATAAAGCTGCCGGCGCGGCCGCGGGTGGCGCGATATTCGGGCAGGTAGCGGCCGGCCTGGCGCATTACCCAGATCGGCGTGGTATCGGTCGGCTCGCGGCGCAGCGCGCGCAGGAAGCGGTCGTTCTTGAGTTCGGTCATGTCAGCGCCCGTACGGGCCCTCCAGGCCTTGCGCAAACATCACGCGGAAGCCGCGCTTGAGCTGCGCGTCGCGCGCTTTTTCGAACGCGGCAACGGCCTCGTCGCGCTCCAGGTACTGCTCGCGCTTGAGCGCGGCGCGACCGCCCTGATTGCCCGATTCGCGGTACAGCGTCCAGCCGCCGAGCAGATCCTGCTCCAGCGTGATCTGGACATAGCGCGGTGCGTCGGTGTTTCCGGGCACGGTTTGCATGTAGAGGCGCATGGTTTCCCGAGGGGCGATGCAGCGAGAGATGCCGTAAAGCCTGACATTCTAGAAGGCTGGCCGGCTGGTAGCGAGCTTAGTCTGCGCGCCGATTATTTACGGAGGAGATAAATGTTTGCGTGGATACCGCTGTGATTTGACGAGATGGAGGCGGCCCTGACTGAAAACATAGTAATAAAGTCCATCATCGTCATGCTCGTTGCGGCTTCCCTGAATAACGAGAAGGTTGCTGTCGATACGAAAATCGAACGCATAAAACTCGTTGCCAATGCCTTTGTCGGTTTGCTCCGCGTAACTCACCGTGAAAGGGAGCCAGAAAACGCTGCCGTCCTTTGCATTCAAGATAAAAGCCATCGAACAGCTGCTACCGCAGCTCACGACTGAAAAAATATAGTGCCCCGCGAAGTTCACCTTCCCTTTATGCGCAGCGCCAAGTATCGATGATCGGTAAGCGCGATCTTTTGCAGTCTCCAAACGCGGCTCAGGAATACTTTCGATGTTTATTTTAGCTGCGGGATGGTCCAAAAACTTGGGCATCGCAAAAGTTGCTGCTGCTGCCCGCTCCGGCACTGGCATGGTCAGAAAAGCCACAAACACTGCGAGCCATATTTTTACGGTCATAGCACTTGGTATTTAAGTGGCCGCAGTCAGTGTCGCAAGCACATCCGCCTCGGCAACACCCGAAACAATCTCCGCCCGGCCGATGCCGCGCCATAAAATCAGCCGCAGCGAGCCGGCAGTATTTTTCTTGTCCAGCCGCATCAGTGCCAGCAGCTGCTGCGGGTCCATGCCGG
>CBAAAD010000063.1:0-10444 GCA_964658785.1 uncultured Methylobacterium sp. | reverse complement strand
ACTTTCCGGCAGCGCGGCGTGCGCGGCGGCGAGAAACGCATCGACCGGCTCGCGCTCGGGCGCATCGGCGCGCAGCAGAATTTGATGACTGTACGGCGGCAGCTGGATCAGCCGGCGCTCGGCCAGCAGGTCGCGTGCGGCCGCGGCGTACCCGTGCGCGAGCAGGCCGCGCAGCAAAGGGTGTTCGGGCTGGTGGGTCTGCAGCAACACGCGGCCGGGCTTTCGCGCTCGTCCGGCGCGGCCGGCCACCTGCACGACCAGCTGCGCCAGCCGCTCGCCGGCGCGGAAATCCACGCTGTGCAGACCCTCGTCCACGCCGACGATCGCCACCAGGGTGAGGTTGGGCAGGTCGTGCCCCTTGGCCAGCATCTGCGTGCCGACCAGGATGGCGGGCTGATCGTTCTGCAGCGTGGCCAGCAACTGCTCGAACGCGTCGCGTCGGCGCGTGGTTTCGCGATCGACGCGCAGCACCGGCACCTGCGGAAACTGTGTGATCAGCGCTTCTTCCAGACGCTCGGTGCCCTGGCCCTGGGGCTTCAGGTCGGCGGAGGCGCACACCGGGCAGGCAGCGGGCACGCGCTGGCGAAAATCGCAGTGATGGCAAAGCAGCTGGCGGCGGCCGGCGTGCAGGGTCAGTGGCCGGTCGCAGCGCGGGCAGTCGGCGTGCCAGCCGCAGCTGTGGCACAGCAGCACGGGCGCGTAGCCGCGGCGGTTGCGAAACACCAGCGCCTGCTCGCCGCGCGCCACGGTGTCCGCGACCGCCGCGAGCAGCGCGGGCGACATGCCGTGCTCCAGCCGCTGCGCGCGCATGTCGATGATCTGCACCTGCGGCGGCCGGATCGCGCCGGGCCGCGCGCGCAAATGCAGCGTGCGATAGCGGCCGGCTTCGGCATTCGCCAGTGATTCCAGCGAGGGCGTGCCCGAGCCCAGCAGCACCGGCACGTTCAGCGCACGCGCGCGCACCACCGCCAAATCGCGCGCGTGATAGCGAAAGCCTTCCTGCTGCTTGTACGCGCTGTCGTGCTCCTCGTCGACGATGATGATGCCGGCCTGCGGTAGCGGCGTGAACATCGCCGAACGCGTGCCCAGAATTACCCGCGCACTGCCGGCGCGGGCGCGCAGCCAGGCGCGCGCGCGGTCGCCCTCGGACAGGTTCGAGTGCAGCACTTCCACGATCACGCCCAGCCGCTCGCGCAGGCGGCGCACGGTTTGCGGCGCCAGGCCGATTTCCGGTACCAGCAGCAGCGCCTGCCTGCCCTGCGCCAGCACCTGCTCGATCAGGGCGAGATAGACCTCGGTCTTGCCGCTGCCGGTGACGCCGTCGAGCAGGAACGGCTGATATTCGCCCAGATGTGCGCTGACGGCCGCGACCGCCTGCTGTTGCTCGTCGTTCAACTGCGGCGGCAGCGACGCGGGCAGGGCGTGATTCAGCGGCGGCCGTTCGCTGCGCTCGACCAGGCCGGCCGCGGCCAGTCGTCGGCTGGCATCGCGCCAGCCCGGCAGGCGCTCGGTCAGCTCCTGCGCGCTGAGGGCGCGTTCGGCCAGCACGGCCAGCAGCTGCCTGCTGCCGCCGCGCCGACTGCCGGCATCGTGCGCGCTCTGGCCGGCCGCGCTGAGCGACCAGTATTCATCGCCGATGGCCGGCAGCGGCCGCGGCTCGCGCAAGGCGAGCGGCAGCGCGTTGGCGTAGGCCTCGCCGGGCGCACCGAGCCAGTATTCAGCGGCCCAGGCCAGGGTCTGCATCAGCTCGGTATCGAGCAGCGGCGCGTCGTCCAGCAGACGAATGGCCGGCTTCAGCCGGCTGCTGCCAACCGCGGATTCGGCATCGATCTCGACGACCACCCCAACCAGCTTGCCACGGCCGAACGGCACCCAGACACGACTGCCCGCCTGCGCCACCCCGTCCGCTGGCGGCAGGTAGTCGAACAGGGTGGGCAGGGGTACCGGCAGGGCAACGCGTAGAACGGCAGGCATGCTTTCCTCGTGACTCACCAGTGTAGTGGCCCTGCCTGGCTGAGCGTCAAAAGAGAAGCTTCCGCCGAGATAAAAAGCTTTTCGTTGGGCTTGCGCGCACTAGCTACCCGAGTATCGAGAAACGAGAGCTAAGTAGCTCTGCCAGGTAAGGTTTTGCGCTTATCCACAAGAGCTGTGGATAAGTCTGTGGATGCAACGGGGAGCGGAGCCTCCAAGGCGCGCCATAGCGCCCTTCGGGACAGCTTGACGAAGTTTTCATCAAGATAAAAAAAGCTTTTATTTCAATCATTTAAAAATTCACGTCACTGGCTATTCACACTACTGACAGCAGCACGTCACCTTGCTTGACAGTCAGGTGACGCTGTGCAAAACCCTGCCGCCAGGCCTCGCGCAGGCGCTAGGGGCTAACGCATGAAACAGCCGGCACAGCGCTTTAATGGGCCAATCCCAGTGCAAAATCGATCATCACGGCGAACAGCAGCAGCCAGCCGTAGCACCAGCCGACGAAAAGATATTTCAGCACCGTCATCGGCCAACCCTGCCGATACACCCGCTTCTGCATGATCAACAGATACACCGGTGCCCACAGCCAGAGCAGCGCGTCGATCCAGCCAAGACCCTGGGCGAACCAGCTGGCGTGAGGCCTGATCCAGCCGGCCAGCATGGCCACCAGTACGCCGAGCAGCAGGTTGAGAAACAGAAAAGCGTGGCTGTGCAGCGCCACGATCAGGTGCTCGATATAAAGGCGGCGCTTGAACACGTAGACCAACTTCAACAGCAGCGCGAAGACGGGCATCAAAACAAACATGGTCGGCGGAAGTACGCCGAAGAAGCCGGCGATCATGCGCTGCACGGATTCCTCGCGTGCGGCCGCGTCGCCGTGTCTGAAGGTGTGCAAATTTGCCTGCATGTGCCGGCCGAGCAAGTTGAGGCGGGCGTCGGCCGCCTCGGGCAGCCAGCCGATGCGTATGGTCGACAGGCTGCTCATGCCCGCGTCGTCATCGTTGCCCGGGCCGACTTTCGTATCGGCGACGTGAGCTGCGGATGACGCTGCCGACGCGGGTGATGCCTGCGAGGCGGCCGGTACGGGCGCCGCCCCGAGGGCGAGCAGTCGTTGATTTGCCGCATCGCGCATTTTCCGCTCGGCCAGGTCCATATCGGATTTGGCCGCGCCGGGCAGGGATGCACGCGCACGGTCCAGCTCGGCCAGTTGCCGCTTCAGCTGCTCCCGTACTTCGGTTTGGGTATGGGCATCCTCAAACGCGTTGCCGTCGGTCACCACCGGAAGGTGCCCGCGGATCATCGTGTTGCTCAATGAGTCGATCTGCAGGTGGATCACGAAAAACGCGAGCAGGCTGAGCACGAACATCAGCCGGAACGGCGCGATATAGCGCACGCGCCGGCCGCTGAAATATTCCAGCGTGAGAAAGCCGGGCTTTACCAGCAGCGGCGGCAGGGTGTGCACCACGCGGCCATCGACGTGAAACACGATGTCCATGGTGTCTTCGAGCATGCCGTGGATCGGCTTGAGCACGCTGTGAATCGACTGGCCGCATTCGTGGCAGAACTCGCCCTGCATGGCCGCGTCGCAATTGGCGCAGTGCTGCCCTTCGTAGCTGGTGAGCTTGTGCATGAAATCCCCGTCCGGTCGTCTCCGGCTTAACCACGGATCTTTGCACAGGCTGCGCCGCGTAGCAGCAGGCTTGGCTCAACTGCTGCGCGGCGATGGCTCGCGTGGTTCGGTCAGATTGCTCGGGTAGAATGCGCCGCTCATGAATACGCCACGTCGATGAAACCCTTTCGCCCCGAGCGTGCGCGTCTGATGCACGAGCTGCGCGCCACGATCCATCTTGCCCTGCCGCTGGTGTTTGCCCAGCTGGCGGCCATTGGCAGCAACGTCATCGACGCCCTGCTGGCCGGACACTTCAGCGCACATGTGCTGGGCGCAGTGGCGGTCGGCGCAAGCATCTGGTCGCTGGCCATCGTCAGCGGCATCGGCATGATGATGGCGGTGCCGCCGTGGGTGGCGCAGCTCGATGGTGCCGGCCGGCGGCTTGAAGTGGGCGCGGTATTTCGTCAGGCGCTGTGGCTGGCGTTCGGCATGGGCGTGCTGCTGTGGTTTGCGGTGCGGCATGCCATGCCGTTGATCGAGCTGATGGGCGTCACGCCGAGCCTGCGCCACGACGTGCAGGCATTTCTGCTGGCGATCAGCTGGGGCGCGCCGGCGCTGACCTGCTACTTCGCCTTGCGCGGTTTGTCGGAAGGACTTTCGCTGACGCGGCCGTCGATGTACTTCAGCCTCGGTGGTCTGGCGCTGCTGGTGCCGCTGGGTTACGTGCTGATGTTCGGCAAGTTCGGTTTGCCGCCGCAGGGCGCGCACGGTTGTGGCATGGCCACGGCCGCCGTGCTGTGGATCGAGATGGTGGGGCTGGGCCTCTACGTGCTGAAACATCCCAACTATCGCGGCCTGGGTCTGCTCGATCATTTCGAATGGCCGCATCTGCGGCGCATCGCGGCGCTGGCGCATGTCGGTCTGCCGATGGCGGTCACCCTGCTGGCCGAGGCCGGGCTGTTCGTGGCTACGGCGCTGATCATCAGCTCGCTGGGCGAAGACGTGATCGCCAGCCATCAGGTGGCGATCAATATCGCCTCGCTGTTTTTCATGATTCCGCTGGGGCTGGCCATGGCGATCACCGTGCGGGTCGGCAACGCCGTGGGCCGGGGCGATGCGCGCGGCGTGCGTTACGCGGGTTTTTGCGGCATCGGCCTGACCCTGGGCACGCAGCTGGTTTCGGCGGCGCTGATGCTCGGCCTGCCGCACTTCATCGCCTCGTTATATACGCACGATTCCAAAGTGATTGCGCTGGCGGTGCAGCTGATCATGCTGGCCGGGCTGTTCCAGTTTTCCGACGGCATCCAGGTGGCGTCCAACGGCGCGCTGCGCGGGCTGAAGGACACCCGCGTGCCGATGGCGATCACCTTGTTCGCCTACTGGATCATCGGCATGCCGCTGGGCTGGTGGCTGACGTTTCAGCGTGGCATGGGCGCGCGCGGTATGTGGATGGGTTTGATCGCCGGGCTGTCGGTCGCCGCTGTTTTGTTGTTTGTGCGATTCTGGCGCAGCGCCTGGCGCGAGCGCTGGCAGCGTGCCGCAGTGACCGAGCCGGGCTTACCCGCTACGCTTGAACTCTGATGCAGCGCTTCATTCACCCCGTAACCTCACACGAGCCGCACGCATGACGCCACCACTGCCGCCGCCACGCCGCCCGCGCGGCTTCTGGGCTTTCATCCGTTCGCTGGGGCGTGGCATCAACGTGGTGCGGCTGGTGGTCATCAACCTGCTGTTTTTCACGCTGCTGTTTATCGTGGTTCTGGCCATCATCGGCGGCGTGGCCGGAGGCCGCGTGGCGCGCACGCTGCAGAACGACAGCGTGCTGGTGCTCAAACCGCAAGGCCAGCTGGTGGAGCAATACAGCATCGACCCGCTGCAGCGAACGCTCGATGGCTTGTCGGGTAATGAACCGAAGCAGGTGCAGCTACGCGATATCGTCGGCGCGATCGACGCGGCGGCCAGGGACAAGCGCATCACCCGCATTGTGCTGCTGCCCGATGCATTACAGGGCGGCGGCTTCGCCGCGCTGCGCGAGGTGGGCGCGGCGCTGGACCGATTCCGCGCGTCCGGCAAGCCGGTGATCGCGTGGGGGGTGAACCTGGATCAGGGTCAGTATTACCTCGCCGCTCACGCCGACCGTTTGCTGGTCGACCCGCAGGGTGGCGTCATGCTCACCGGTCTGGCCGATTACCGCCTCTTCTACAAGGGCCTGCTCGACAAGCTCGGCGTCGACGTGCACCTGTTCCGCGTGGGCCAGTTCAAGAGTGCGGCCGAGCCTTACATTCTCGAGCAGGCCTCGCCGGAAGCGAAGCAGGCCGACAGCTACTGGATGGGCGGTTTGTGGGACCAGTATCTGGCCGAGGTCGGCACGCTGCGCAAGATCGATCCGGCGACCCTGCGCGCCGATATCGACAACCTGCCGCAGACCATTGCCAGCACGCAGGGCGATCTGGCCCAGCTGGCCTTGAACGAGCATCTCGTCGACGGCCTGGCCACGCGCGCCGAACTGATTGCCATGCTGCGCAAGGAAGGCGTGCCGGCCGATGACAAGGGCCGCAGCTTCCGCCAGGTCGATCAGGCCCGCTATCTTGCCAGCCAGTCGAGCGCGGGCAGCATCTTTGATCCGGGTGTGGCGATTGTTGTCGCCGAGGGCGAGATCGCCGCCGGCAAGCAGTCGCCCGGTTCGATCGGCGGGGAATCCACCGCGGCACTGATTCGCCAGGCCCGCGAGGACCGCAAGACCAAGGCACTGGTGCTGCGCGTCAACTCGCCGGGCGGCGAAGTGTTCGCGGCCGAGCAGATCCGCCGCGAGGTGCAGCTAACGCGCGAAGCCGGCATTCCGGTCGTGGTATCGATGGGCGACGTGGCAGCCAGCGGCGGCTACTGGATCTCGATGAACGCCAACAGGATTTTCGCCGAGCCGAATACGATTACCGGTTCGATCGGCATCTTCGGACTGTATTACTCCATACCCAACACGCTGGCCAAATTCGGCGTGCAGAGCGACGGCGTGGCAACCGGCCCGATGGCCGGAGCCTTCGACATCACGCGCCCACTCGATCCCAAAGTCGGCACGGTGATCCAGGCCATCATCAACAAGGGTTATCACGACTTTGTCGGCAACGTCGCAAAGGCGCGCGGCAAGAGTTACGAATCGATCAACGCCATCGCGCAGGGCCGCGTATGGACCGGGCAGCAGGCGCTGGATCGCGGCCTGGTTGACCAGCTGGGTGGTCTTGGCCATGCGGTCGCCGCTGCGGCGAGCCTGGCGAAGCTGGGTGGCAACTATCCGGTACGTTATATCGAGCCGCCACAGGGTGGCTTTCAGCGTTTTCTGCTCGGCCTCAATCAGAGCGCCAGCGTGCGCATCTTGCAGTCGTGGGGTGTGCGTTTGCCCAACTGGGTAGCGCAGATACCTGCACTGGCGCCGGAGCTGCAGCTGCTGCGTGCGGCCAAGGCAGGTACGCCCAACATCTATGCAGACTGCCTCTGCAGCCCGCACTAAGACTGTTTTCCGTCGCGCGTTCGATAGACGCTCGATGGCTACTGCTGCTGCGCCTCGATCTGCTTGCGCTGTTCCTCGGCCTGACGGTCGACGGTTTTCTGCACGTCCTTCGCGCGCTGCTCCTCGGCGCGCATGGCATCGAAGGGCGTTGCGACCGGCGGCGCTTTCGCCACCGGCTCCGGTGGTTTGCTGGAGCAGGCGCCAAGGGCGAGGATGCCGAGCAGTAATGGTAACGACTTCATGAGACTTCTCGCGGACGTTCGAAGCGTCGAGTGTCCCGCCGCAGGCGCGCTCCGGCAAGGTGTCGTCATCCGACGGACGATGCGCGCCTGCGCCAGAGGCTTTAAGCTCAGCACATGAACAGCCGTCTCGACGCCTGGCAACTGCAGGGCCATACCGCACTGATCACCGGCGCCAGCAAGGGCATCGGCTACGCCACCGCGCGCGAACTGGCCGGGCTGGGTGCCAACCTGCTGCTGGTGGCGCGCGATCCGGATTATCTCGAACAGGTGATGGTCGAACTGGCCGATGATTTTCCCGAGGTCGAGGTGCTGGCCTTCGGTGCGGATCTGACCCAGGCCGAAGAGCGTCTGGCCGTGTTCGACTGGGTTGCCGATCTCGGCGCGCCGCTGTCGCTGCTGATCAATAACGCAGGGGGCAACCAGCCGCTGGCGACGCTGGACTATCGCAGCGACGAGTACCGCCAGATCTTCGAGCAGAACGTGTTCGCCGCCTTCGAGATGTGCCGGCTGGCGCACCCGCATCTCGTCCAGCATGCGAACGCGGCCATCGTCAACGTCGGTTCGGTGTCCGGGGTGACGCACGTGCGCACCGGTTCGGCTTACGGCATGAGCAAGGCGGCGCTGCACCAGCTCACCCGCAATCTCGCGGCCGAGTGGGCTGTGGACGGCATCCGCGTGAACGCGGTTGCGCCCTGGTATATCCGCACCCAGCGCTCGGAGCCGGCACTGGCCGACGCCGATTATCTGGACGAGGTGCTTGAGCGCACGCCGTTGGACCGGATCGGCGAACCGGAGGAGGTTGCCGCGGCGATTGCTTTCCTGTGCCTGCCCGCCGCCAGCTACATCACTGGCCAGGTGCTGGCGGTCGACGGCGGATTTCTCAACTACGGGTTCTGATCAAGCTTTTGGCGAAGTCGAGCCGCGCGGCGGTACTTGAGGCGCCTTGGTTAGAAATCCGCGACGTGCTCTTCGGCCGCGAACCCAAGGGTCACCGCGCCCTCGCCGACATTGACCATGCCGGTGATACTCATCGGTGCTTCCATCAGCTCAACGCCGTATTCCTGGCAGGTTGCCTGCAAGCTGGCGTAGCCCGGTAGCGTCGGCAATACGGCGAGATCGCCGCCGTAGCTCACGCATAAAAAAGGCGCGAGAAGACCGGCGCGCACGCGCTGGGCGGCGTAGCCGAACAGCGCCTCCGCACCGTGCTCGAAACCGCGCACCTTGCCGACGGGCCCGGTTTCACCGCGGTAACCGCGCAGCAGCGGTTTGATGTCCAGCGCCGAACCCAATACGGCGCTGAACAGGCTCACGCTGCGGTCGTTCTTCTTCTTCGCCCGCGCGCGCAGATAATAGAGATCTCGCGGCAGCATGTAGCCGTAACTGTTGTCGGCAATAAACGTGATGCGCTCGCGAATGGCGCCTGGCGTTTCATTCGCCTCAATCAGGCGTGCTGCTTCATAAACTGCCGGCGCGGATCCCGCAAAAATCGTCCCCGTGTCGATGACACGCATCATGAAAGGTCCAGGCACCGCAGCCGCTTCGCGAACCTTGCGATAGTTCTTGAGGATGGCGAAGCTCGCCCGGTTCACGTGCTCATTGATCGGACTGCGCGTTGCCATGATCGTCAGGCAAAACATGCAGTCGTACTCCAGCACGAGCTTGTCAAGAAACAGCGTCTGCACCTCTTCCACCGAGCAAGGCTCGGTTTCGGCGGAGTGGCTGCGGCTACCAAGGTGCAGATCGATGAAGCGCTGCATCTCGGCCGGTTCGCGATCGTCCATAAAGACCTCACCGTCAACCCGAACGGTAATCGGCATCACGGAAATCTTGTGCCGCTGCAAAAAAGCCTGCGACAAATCGCAGGCCGCATCGATAGCCACACCCATCCGCATTTCGCGTCCCCATCATGAAAGGCAGCCGAAACATAGCATGCAATCACATCTTCAACGCCGATAGCGCGACATCTGATCTTTGATCGACAGGGTAAAAAACGACCGGCGCATAAGAACATTTGAGACGGCCGCGCGTGCCCTATTCGGAGATGGCTGAAAGTTGGGTTCAACACAGTTGTGGTGAGACCTATTCGCAGCCCGGGCATTCTGACGAATGGGCCAGGCATACCGGATGTCGTTGCTCAACGGCCAGGAAACAGTGGGGTCGACGGTTCGGAGCAACAAGCGTCCTCGACAATCTCACCCTTCCAAGGGAAGAGCGTGGATAAAAGGTTGTTTAACAACGGTGTTCATGTACAAAATTTGTTGACAACACGTAAAAGAGGCGTAATAAAGAGCGTCTTAGGGTGAAGTTTTGTTAAATGCTTGTCGCGTCAAGTAACGCCGTCAGACGCATCAAGTGCCAGCTACCAAGGCATTTCGGTGTACGAAGTGTTCACGAAACGTTACTTGCCTGTTAGTATCGGTAGGAATTCGGGATTTTTTGGGTCGGAAATCATTGGTCTAGGGGAACTTTAGGCCGGGTCGCAGTTTTTGGGCAGAGCATTTCTGACCCATGGTGATAATTAATCGGAGGGTGTCGTAATGAAACTTGGGGTCACAAAACTTTCTTCATCAGTTCGCCTGGCGCTTTCGCTCGGTGCTGTTATCGCTGCAGGCGCGTCGAGCACGGTGTTTGCTCAGGATTCGAGCGCAACGCCAGCGACCACACAGGCTAATCCGCAAGCAGCCAAGTCGCTTGATACCGTTGTCGTGACTGGTTCGCACATTCGCCGTGTTGACCTGGAAACGTCCAACCCCGTGGTGACGATTACCGCAGACGACATCAAGGCGACTGGCAAGCTCACCCTGGGCGACATCATCCAGCAGCTTCCGGTTGTCACTGGCGGTAACACCAATCCGCAGGTCAATAACGGCGGTGGTACTGGCGGTTCCAGCATCGGCCTGCGTGGTCTGGGCTCTGCCCGCACGCTGCTGTTGATCGACGGCAAGCGCATCGTCAACCAGGATCCAAACACGATCCCGGCCGACATGATCGAGCGCATTGAAGTGCTCACTGACGGTGCTTCGGCAACGTACGGTTCGGACGCCATTGGCGGCGTCGTCAACTTCATCCTCAAAAAGGATTATCAGGGCGCGTCGTTCTCAACGAATTTTG
>CBAAAD010000062.1:0-10447 GCA_964658785.1 uncultured Methylobacterium sp. | reverse complement strand
GCGCGGTTCCAGCGGTTCCCTAAAGCCCGCTGCGCACAGCCGACGTTTGACGCCAGCATGTCGCGGTATCGCGCCGTTTTTGCCGATCGCGGCGCATCTGCAGACGGTCGCTTCTGGATGCAGGATATTGACGGCAGAGCTCCCAATACAGGCGTCTGCATCAACTCGCTACGCCCGTACTGAGTCAACGGCAATCGTGCCGTGAACGTAGAGCGCCCCATGCCCGGCATGGGGCGCAATGGCTATTCAATCGTTGTCGGCCCCTTCAACGGAGTTTTCCAGCAGCTTGCCGGACTTCGCATCGATACCTACTTCGTGCGAGACCTTGCCGTTGTTGATGACAAACGAGTAACGCAGGCCGCTGCCGCCCTTTTCATTCTCCAATTCTTCCTTGACGATTTTTCCTGGATACGCTTTTAACGCCATCGCGCGTGCCTGCGGCATTTGTACGGTGGCCTGTGCAGCCAAAGTCATGCTCGATGCTGCACTTGCGCCAAAGGCTGCGACGGCAAAGGTACTGGCGGCGATGCCAATCAGGAACTTGTTCATAGGGTTTCTCTCGGTGGGGATGCGACGGGGGTCGTCGCGCTACCAGTTATCCCAGTGGCCGCTTAGTAGCCCCTTATCCAGGCAGATCGTCTCGCCATGTGTTCATCAGCGAGTTACTCAGAACATCCTGATTGCATTCGCGTGCCAACGTAGCGTTGTCCTATTAAGCGCCTGTCGCTGGCTGGTCGTCGACTGGACGGTTGGCGATCGTTGCCCGCAAGAAGTCGACTGCTGGGTGTGACGAATGCAGACAAGGCTGACATTGCGCCGCAAAAAACGTGCGCACCTGCACGATGAGGTGCGCACGCAGGTGCTCAGTTAATCGCCACCGTTGTCATCGCGATCGTGCCGGTGATGAGGTCCGTCATGGTCGTCGCGTCGTTGCCAATCACGGTCGTCCTGTCGGTCCCAGCCGCGCCGCCAATCACCACGCTGATCGTGATCCCATTCGCGGTGCCAGCGGTGATAGTAGAGAGCCTGAGGTTCACCATAAACCACGCGCGGCGCGTAATAAGCCGGACGCGGGTAGTAGACCCGCGGTGGCGGATAGTACGCCGGCGCCGAGTAGACCTCGACCGGCGACCGAGCGAACGGGCCACCCGCGTTAACACCCACGACGACTTGCGTCTGAGCGGATGCCTGCGCCGGAATCATCACTGCAAATGCAAGTGCAGTAGCTCCAATCCATTGGATTGTGCATTTTGTCGTTTTCATGATGTTCTCCTTGCGATGCGGTGGGCGTGTTTGCTCACCTCACACCAACAAGCTGCGGCAAACGACTTAGCGCAAACTTAGAGCCGCTGACCACGTTCAGCGCGCGGTTCGGCACCGAGGCCGTTAGGCTCAAAGAGAACATAGCCGCTTGGGGATGCCGACAGCGAAGACCCTTCCGGGCAGCGCCAAACTAAGGGCCTATTTCAATATCTTGTGAACGGCCGCTTTACTTCATCGATTTAACGAGGTCGACCGGCTGCTGTCGGCTGACAGCAGTCATCTGGCATCAAATCAGCGGTATTCGCACCGTAGCTAGGCTTAAGCGAAACAGTGTCCCGTTGGGGAAGGCATTCGCAACCATTGGCGAATCCATTCGCCAGTTCTTCCTCAATCAAAATAATATTTCAGCCGTCACCCGCAGGCACTGATTGACTCCGTGGGAAGACAACTTGTCTGTCTTTTGCCTTGAGCCGATGGCTAGCGATGCGCGGCGGGTTTGAGCACAGGCGCGGCGGCCTGGCTGAAATGCGGCGTTGCGGTGTGCGCGCTGGCTGTGCCGGAGCGCGACTTGATCCATGCAATGAAACGCGTGATCGGTTTGACCCACGCGCGCTCCGCGCCGCAGCTGGAGCAACCGAAGATCGAGCGGACGTCGTCGAGAATGGTGTAACCCAGATTGAGCAGCTGCTGAAACGGCCTGAAGCCAGACAGGCTGATGGCGAAACACCAGGCGAACCATCGCGTGGCCGGCAGCCGGCGAAACACTTCGGCTACCGCTTCGCCGCCGGTCTTCATCGAGCCGTCGGGCATCAGGAGATGGATGGTTGCGTAGGCATCCCAGATATCCAGGTTCGCATTGAGCGTGCGCAGCTCGACCGGATCGTTGCCGATGGCGCGCGCCTCGAGTCTGGCCGGCCCCGAGCCGTGGTGGGCGGCTTTCTGCACCCAGTGCCCGATGCGGTCGCACACGGAGCAGGCGCCGTCGAAAAGCAGCAGGGGTTGGGTAAGGTTCGTCATGTCGATTCAGTACGAGATATTGAACGGTTGCGTCACCACGGCCAGCACGCTGGGCAGCGTCGGCTGTATGCCTTCAACTCGCCCCACTTCGCGGCCGTTGAGAAACAGGATGATGGTTGGCGTGCCCTGCACTTCGAAGCCGGCGGACAGCTCCGGATCGGCGTCGATATTGACGCGGAATATCTGCTCCTTGCCGTCGAGCGTTTCAGCCACCTGCTGCAGAAACGGTTCGATCGCACGGCAGTAGCCGCAGCCGTAGGACATGAATTCCACCGCGATGGGTCCGGTGCCCTTGATCACGTTCGCGTTGAAGGTGTCGCCGGTGAGGGTCGTGATTCGATCAATCGAACCGACAGCGCGGTGGTTCATTCCAGTCTCCATGGCATGGGCTCGCGTGGCGGAGCTCCAGCATCGAGTCTAGCCAGCAGGCAGTGCGCCGCCAGCCTCGGAAACTACCTAGTCGTGACGCCCAGCGCATGGCGTACGTGGACGCGGAACGTGTAACGCCTTCCGCGCCTTCGGCCCGTGGCGAGACGCGATCTAGACGCGCTCGTCCAGCGGACGCAGTCGCAGAAATGCGTTGTCGATATGCTGGGTAATCTCTTCGCGACCGAACGGTTTGCGCACAAAGCTGTAGCGATCGCTAAGGCCCTCGATACTCGATTTCGGGTCAGCCGAAAAAAGAACCACCGCGACATCGGGATGCATCTTGACCGCAAGCTCGGCCACGTCGATGCCGTCCATCTCGCCGCGAAGAAGAACATCGCAAAGTAGGAGATCGATGCGCTCCATGCCGTTGAGCCAGGTTGCAGCAGCCAGATAGCCGTTCGCCGACAACAGGCTGACGTTGGGAAAGCTTTCCACGTACAGCTTCAGCGAATCCAGCACGGCGCTGTCGTCTTCCACTACCAGTACGAAAAAACGCTTTTCCATTGATCAGCCCTGCTCAGGTATTTTTCCCTGTTTCGTCGAGACTAGCCTAGTTTGGGGCCTGAGGGGGACGGATGTGCGAGGGCACATCTGCTGCCGATGGCTGTTGCACGCGTTTGTTTCGCGCTTCGTCGAAGGGATGAAATACGGCTTCATCATCAGCGCCGAACAAGAAGTTGCCGTGGGCAGCGCTATGAGCCATTGACAGATCATAGTTGTTAATTAACAATCATTGTATGAATACAACCATTGCCGACGCCCGACGGGCCGATACGCATCCCAACCTGATTCTAGGCATCTGCTGCCTCAGCCTGCTGATGGTCGCGATGGACGCCACCATCGTCAACGTGGCGCTGCCGTCGATCCGGCACGACCTCGCCGCGTCAGTGTCGGGGCTACAGTGGGTTATTGATGCTTACACCATGGTGGTGGCCAGCCTGCTGATGCTGGCCGGGTCGATGGCCGACCGCTTTGGCCGGCGTCGCGTGTTTCAGCTTGGCATGGCGCTATTCATGCTCGGCTCGCTGCTGTGCAGCGTGGCGCCGAATATCCACGGCCTGGTCGCATTTCGTATCGTGCAGGCGCTGGGCGCGACCATGCTTAATCCAGTGGCCATGTCGATCATCGCCAACACCTTCCAGGAACCGAAGGCGCGCGCGCGGGCCATCGGCGTCTGGGGTGCGGTGGCAGGCGGGTCGATGGCGCTGGGCCCGGTGATTGGCGGCGCGCTGACCCAAAGCATCGGCTGGCGCTCGATCTTCTGGGTGAATCTGCCGATCGGTGCCGTGGCGATGCTGCTTGCTGCACGCTACATTCCCGAGTCGCGGGCACCGCGCGCGCGGCGCGTCGATGCGCTGGGCCAACTGCTGGTGTTTGTGATCCTGGCCACGCTGACATACGCGGTGATTGAAGGCCCGCAGCACGGCTGGAGTTCGATAACCATCGTCGGCCTGTTCGCCACCGCCGCGCTCGCGCTGGTCACGCTGCTGGTCTATGAACCAAGGCGCCACGAGCCGCTGATCGACGTGCGCTTCTTTCGCAGCGCGCCCTTCAGCAGTGCAACCCTGATCGCCATCTGCAGCTTCTCGGCGTTCTCCGGGTTTCTGTTCCTCAACGCGCTGTACCTGCAGGAGGTGCGTGGTCTGTCTGCCTTCCGCACCGGGTTATGCACGCTGCCGCTGGCAGTGGCGACGATTCTCTGCTCGCCGCTTTCCGGGCGACTGGTCGGCACTTACGGCACGCAGCCGTCGCTGCTGGCTTCGGGTATCGCCACGGTGATCAGTGCGCTGATGATGACCCAGCTGACGGCCAGCACGCCGCTACCCTTTCTGCTGCTGACCTACGTGATCTTTGGCATCGGCTTCGGCATGGTGAATGCGCCGATCACCAACACGGCTGTGTCCGGCATGCCCAAGGCGCAGGCCGGCCTGGCCGCCGCAGTAGCGTCCACCAGCCGGCAGATCGGCGCCTCGCTCGGCGTGGCGCTGGCCGGTACCATCGTGGCCGGGCATATGCACAACGGCTTCGCCGAAGCGTCGCATCCTTTCTGGTGGCTGGTCGCCGGCGGCGGAGCGATCGTGCTTTTTCTGGCGTGGCTTTCCAATACGCGGTGGGCGCGGAACAGCACGCGCCACGCAGCCCATTTGCTGGAAGAAGCGCCCACGGGGGCCAATCCATGAAGGCGCGCGCCGATAGCTACAGCGAAGCCGATCACCTATGGCAAATGATGGTGGGCATGGTCTGGGAAACCCGCGGCGAATGGCGCCGAAAAGTCAGCGACGTCACCGGCCTGCCCTTCAGCCGCACGCGTGTGCTGCGGCGACTGTTCGGCGCACCGATGACGCTGAGCCAGCTGGCCGAGGCGACCGGCAGTGATGCACCGGCCACCACCGTCGCGGTGAACGATCTCGAACAGCGCGGCCTGGTCGAACGCTATCCGCACCCGGACAACAGACGCGCGAAACTGGTGTCGCTCACTGCTGCAGGCAAGCAGATGATCGAATTGGTCAATCGCAGCGTGCGCGACGACGCGCCGGCCGGCGTGCGTGATCTTTCCAAAACCGACCTTGCCCACATGCGCCGCATCCTGGAGCGGATCAATCGCGCCGAGCGCTGACGATCGGGTAAAAGAGTTTCATAACATGCACGATTTAACCCGCCGCGCCGCATGGCCGTGATAAGTCATCGATGCGCACTTGGTAAATCAGAAGACGGCTAATACCCTGCTCTTGCGCAGCGAAGGCCTGCGCGTGGCCCTGGTCGAGGCGCAAAACCGCATCCATCTGCAGCCCCTCACCACCGGCAGAGACGGCGGCAGCACGGTGGAAATCACCGAAGGCATTGATGACCAGTCCCGCCTGGTACGCAGCCCATCGGACTCGCTGTACGAAGGCGAGCAGGTGAACGTGGCGCGCGATGAAAAGCACCCGGGCAGCGCTCAAAAAATAAGGCGGCACGGCCCTCGCCGTTTTTTCCAGTCACATGACTGACATCGCATGTCGCGGTTGAATCGGCTATTTTTTCCAGCCCGTCAGCCACCCAGGAGTACGTGATGAAAAGGACGCTCGATGTCGTCGTCGGTGCGGCAGTTCTGATGACCTGCGCGATGGGTGCCGCCTTCCATGTGCAAGCGCAGACGCTGGCTACCGGCGACAGCCGAACGGTAACGCAGCCGACCTATCCGTCGGTCTGCGAGACCATTCATGCGCAGTTTTCCTCGTCGCAACGCGCCGCCCCGCCGGCGTCGGACGATACGAGCCGGCTGCAGTCGGCCCTCACCAGCTGCGCCGGCACCGGGGCTAGCGTGGTGCTGGCATCGTCCGGCTCAAACAACGCCTTCTACAGCAATACGCTCAACATCAAGGGAGAGGCGCTGGTGTTGAACAGCGGCGTCACGCTCTACGGCAGCAACAGCTACGCCAACAATGCGGAACTGCTCTACGTCACCGGCAAGAATGCCGCGATCATGGGCCCCGGAGCAATCGACGGACGCGGCGATCTGATCACCGGCACGCCGCGTCTCGTGCAGAGCAACGGCGCCACCTCGTTTACCGTCTACAACGTGACGCTGCAGCAGGCCGCCAAAATGCATCTCTACGTCGAAGGCGGCAGTGGCTTTACCGCCTGGGGCGTGAATATCCGCACGCCCGCGACGGTTGCCAATACCGACGGCATCGACATCGACAGCATCACCAATGCAACCGTTACCCAGTCCTCGATTGAAGCCGGTGACGACGGTATTGCGGTGAAGACCAATTCGGCCGCCACGTCCAACGTGACGGTGAGCAACACCCGGTTATACGGCACCCATGGCCTGTCGATCGGCAGCCAGACCATGTACGGCATCAGCAACGTGCTGTTCAAGAACAATGACGTCTACGGGCAGGATCTGCAGGGCACGTATTCCACGAACAACAACGCCATCAACATCAAGACCGACCCGACCTGCGGCGGCACGGTGCAGCAGGTGACGTATCAAAATACCTGCATCAAGGGCGGCCGGCATCTGATCATCCTGAATACCGCCTACGGGCAGTGCGCCGGCAAGGCCGGGATACCGCAGTTCTCCAATATCGTCATTGACGGCGTGTATTCGACCGGCTCGCAGAGCGGTTCGTATTCAAAGTTTTATGGCTACAGCGCACAGAAGCCGATATCGGCTTTTCTGGGCAACGTACAGCTTGACGCCCCCGCCCTCAGCACGAGCCAGTACGCCAACGTCGGGGTTGGCGCATCGAATCTCACGCCCGCGGGAACCGGCGTCAACCTGTCGAGTTACAGCCCGGGCGGCAGCGTTCCAAGCTGTTCGTTCTGAGCGACTCGCGCGCCCATCAACCTTGTCGAGTTTGCTCGACGCATCCATGGGCATCGCGCGGTGCCGCTTCGGCTCATGGCCTGGGCGGCGCCACGTGGCGACATAGGTGTCGAGGACAAACGCTTACCGCGTTGCCGTCATCAGCAGGGACTCGTCACGGTTGGCGCGCGAGCCCGCGTCCTTTTCCAGGGGCGCGGACATCATCGTGCGGTAGTCGCGCGGCGTCATGCCGACGGTGGATTTGAACTGTCGGGCGAACGCGCTCTGATCGACGAATCCGCAGGACAGCCCGATGGAGGCCACGGTGCCGGTTCCCTGCAACGCGCGCATGGCCGCCTCGATGCGGATCTTGGTCAGTACCTGCTGGGGCGTGAGCTGAAACACGCGCCGAAAATGGCGCTCCAGCTGCGCAATCGATAGCGCCGCCAGCTCGGCCAGCGCCTGCACGCGCAGGCTTTCGGCGTAGTGCTCGTTCATGTGGTTGAGCACGCGGCGCAGGCGATCGTAGGTCGGGTGGCGGCCGTCGGGCTGCCCAAGGTCACGCGAAATGCCGATGATGCCGCGCACCTCGTCACGCGAGATCAGGGGGCGCTTGCAAGTCAGGCACCAGCCGGGCGAACGGTTGTTGAAAATATGAACTTCGAGCTGGTTTTCCAAAATTTCACCGGCCAGAACACGCCGATCCTGCGCGGCATAGGAGCCGCCCATCGTGGTCGGAAAAAGCTCGGTCGCACTCTTGCCGATCACCTGACTGCGCTGCTTGAGGCCAAGCCGCCGCACCAGCGTCAGGTTGGCATGCGTGTACCGCCCCGCGGTGTCTTTCACAAAGAACACGACGTCGGGCAGAGCGTCGAATAGCGGCTCTAGTTCATCGGCTGAAATCTTCATGCGCGTCGAGTTCTCCATACCCTCGCCAGGACAATTTCGCTGGCAGGCGGAATTGGGGTTGGCTCCATCATAGACGGGGTTATGCCCGTTACTGCAAGCTTTTCTGCGCCACGCGACCAAAACCGATCGGCCGGCAGTATGCCCAATTCCGCACTCAATACCCGCAAGGCTTTCTAGACGCACGGGCGGCCGACGGTGAATATGGCGCCATGCAGACCATCGACTTTATCGACTCACATACCGGCGGCGAACCCACGCGTGTGGTGCTTGCCGGCTTTCCCGATCTGGGTGACGGCACGCTCGCCGAGCGGCGTGGCCTGTTTCGCAAGCATTACGACCTGTGGCGCCAGGCCATTGCCTGCGAGCCGCGCGGGTCGGACACCATGGTTGGCGCACTGCTGCTTCCGCCGCAGGACCCTACCGCCTGTGCGGGCGTAATCTTTTTCAACAATGTCGGCTACCTGGGCATGTGCGGCCACGGCACGATCGGTCTGATCAAAACGCTGCTGCACCTGGGCCGCATCGCACCCGGCAAGCATCGGCTGGAAACGCCGGTGGGCATGGTCGGCGTGGAGCTTTACAGCGATGGCCGCGTAGCGGTCGACAACGTCGAAAGCTATCGCCATGCCAAAAATATCGCACTGGACGTGCCTGGCTATGGCACGGTGCACGGCGACGTGGCCTGGGGCGGCAACTGGTTTTTCATCACCAACGACACGCCGCTGCCGCTCACCCTGGCCAACCAGCGCGGGTTGACTACCTACACCGAAGCGATTCGCGCGTCGCTGGAGCTGGCCGGATGCACCGGCGCCAATGGTGCCGAGATCGATCATATCGAGATCAATGCGGCCTCGCCGGACGACCAGGCCGACGCCCGCAATTTTGTACTCTGCCCGGGCATGGCCTACGACCGCTCGCCGTGCGGAACCGGCACCAGTGCCAAGGTGGCCTGTCTGGCCGCGGACGGCAAGCTGGAACCCGGTCGCGTCTGGCGTCAGGCCGGCATTCTGGGCAGCGTGTTCGAGGCGCAATACGCGCCGGGCGAGCACGGCGTATTGCCGCGCATCACCGGCACGGCCCACGTCACCGCCAAAGGCCAGCTGTTGCTCGATGAGAGCGACCCCTTGGCCTGGGGCATCGGCGCGTCGTGAAAAGCTATGACCTGGTCATCGTTGGCGCCGGCATCGTCGGGGCCGCCTGCGCTGACTATGCCAGTGCCCAGGGTCTGCGCGTGGCCCTGGTCGAACCGGGCTCGATCGGCGGCGGCGCCACGGCGGCAGCCATGGGGCATCTGGTGGCGATGGACGACGACCCGGCCGAACTCGCACTGGCGCACTACTCCATGGGCCTGTGGGAGGAATTCACCGACTTGCCGCAGGCCGAATACAGCCGCTGCGGCACCTTGTGGGTGGCCAGCACGGCGGCCGAGTACGCGCGCATTCCCGAGAAGGTGGCGCGACTGGCCGCCGCCGGGGTGCAGGCCGAACAGGTCGATGCCAACCGGCTCTATGAGCTCGAGCCTGCGCTTGTCGCCGGCCTGGCCGGCGGCATGCTGGTGCCCAACGAGGCCGTCGTTTACCCGCCTGGCGTCGCCCACCATCTGGTGAATCGAGCGCTCGCGCGTGGCGCCGAACTCTATCGCCAGCGCGCCTACCAGTTGAACGAAGGCGGCGTGCGGCTGACCGACGAAACCAAACTATCGGGCAACGTGCTCATTGCAACCGGCTGCGCGCTACCGCAATTGCTGCCGCAGCTGCCGATGCGCGGCCGCAAGGGACACCTGGTCATTACCGATCGACACCCCGGCCTGGTTCATCACCAGCTGCTTGAACTGGGCTATGCCGACAGCGCCCATGGCGATGCCGACAGCAGCGTGGCGTTCAACGTGCAGCCGCGACCCACCGGGCAGATTCTGATCGGCTCATCGCGTGAATACGGCAGCGCAACGGCGGACGTATCGATGGCCATGGTGCGGCGCATGCTGGCGCGCACCCTGCAGTTTCTACCCGGCCTGAGCGAGCTGGACGCGATGCGGATCTGGACCGGCTTTCGGCCGGTCAGCCTGGATGGCCTGCCCTATCTGGGCAAGGTGCCGCAGCACGCCAACGTATGGGTCGCAGCCGGCCACGAGGGATTGGGCGTCACCACCTCGCTCGGCAGCGCGCGGCTGGTGGTCGATCAAATATTGGGCCGCCGCACGGCGATTGATCCGCTTCCGTATGACCCGGTGCGGGTGGCCGCATGAGCGCGCCACTGGTACGCCTGCAGATCAACCAGCGCCCGGTCGAAGTGCCGGCCGGCAGCAGCGTGGCCGCAGCCATCGCCCGGCAGGCGCCGATTTTCAGGCGTTCGACCAGCGGGCAGCCGCGCGCGGCCTTTTGCGGCATGGGCGTGTGCTTCGAATGTCGCGTCAGTATTGATGGCGTCGGCCAGCAGCGCGCCTGCATGGTGCCGGTGCGCGAAGGCATGCAGGTTCGCTGCGATGAATAACCACTACGACGTGCTGGTGATCGGCGCCGGGCCGGCCGGCCTGGC
>CBAAAD010000061.1:0-10465 GCA_964658785.1 uncultured Methylobacterium sp. | reverse complement strand
CAGAGCTTCATCAACCTGCGTCGCGGCAAGCCCGGTCTTATTCCACCGCCGATCGACAACATCGAGTCGTATGCCTCGCCGATGGAGCGCCACGGCGTCGACCACGCGCTGGCCTGCGCGGTGATTGGTGATGCCGATACGGTGGAAGCTGGCCTCGAGGCTTTCATCGAGCGGCACAAGCCGGACGAGTTGCTGATCACCGCCAACGTGTTCGAGCACGCGGCGCGGCGACGCTCGTTCGAGATCGCCGCCGACGTGCGCGACCGGCTCGGTGCGGCCAGCCTGCAGGCGAGTTAAGGCTCGCAAGCGCGGGAAATAGCCGAGTTGGCCCGCGGATCGGCCATAATCACGGCTATTCCACGAATTGCCGAAGCTTTTCCACGCATGAAGACACCCAAGGGCCTGCAGGATCTGATCGACGAAGGCGTTATCGACCAGGTGCTGCGACCGCTGAAAAGCGGCAAAGAAGCTTCCGTCTATGTGGTGCGCTCGGGCGAGGACATTCGCTGTGCCAAGGTCTACAAGGACATGGCGCAGCGCAGCTTCCAGGCCCGCGTGCAGTATCAGGAAGGCCGCAAGGTCCGCGGCAGCCGCCAGGCCCGCGCCATGGGCAAGGCCACCAAATTCGGCCGCAAGGAGGCCGAGGCGGCCTGGAAAAATGCCGAGGTCGACGCGCTCTACGCGCTCACCGCCGCCGGCGTGCGCGTGCCCAAACCCTATGGCTACTTCAACGGCGTGCTGGTGATGGAACTGGTCACCGATGCCGATGGGTATTCCGCTCCGCGCCTGGGCGAAGTGGAGCTGTCAGCGGACACCGCGCGCGACTATCACCGCTTTCTGATGCAGCAGGTGGCACGCATGCTTTGCGTCGGCCTGATCCACGGCGACCTTTCCGAATACAACGTGCTGGTCGGGCCGGAAGGTCCGGTCATCATCGACCTGCCGCAGGTCGTCAGCGCCTCGGGCAACAACGCCGCGCGAACCATGCTTCGGCGCGATGTGGGCAACATCACCATTAGCCTGTCGCGCTTCGCCCCCGAATTGCTGGACAGTTACTACGCCGAAGAAATGTGGGCGCTGTTCGAGCTCGGTGAGCTGCATCCCGATACCGAACTGACCGGCCATTTCGAATTCGATGAAACCATCGCCGACGTCGACAGCGTGATGCAGTCGATCATCGACGCGCGCGAAGAGGCGATCATTCGCCAGCAGGGCAGGGACGAGGCGGCGCAGGCGGATTGAGCCCGCCGCGCGGTTTGCGGTTCGATGCAACTACCGTAAACGCGACTTACGAATACGGCGTCCCGTCCTTGTGCACGAACGCCCACTTGCCGTCGCGCATGACGGCTTCCAGATCATCGTCCGGATAACGCACTTCGTCGCCAGGCAGCCTGTCACCGACCTCAAGATAGAGAACGTCTTCCGACGTTTCATTCACCAGACAGTGCCCAACGCCCGTACCGGCCTTGAATCCGGCACACATGCCCGGCGCGAGCCGTGTCGAGCCAGCAAGGCGACGCGAGCGTCGGTGAGCAGACAAGGGCCAGGGCACGGAAAAGGGCTTTACGCATATGGCTGGCGTTTCTTAGGTCACCCCAATAGCGCGTGCGTTGGATGCTCAGCTTCAGGCTTTTGCTCGTCAAGATTGACGATCTTGCGGACAAACGAGTGTTTGCCGGAGGCAAGGCCGAGGATGGGTGGGTCCATCACTCGGGCTTGTGGCGATAAATGTTTGCGATGCCCGCAACCACGCTGCGCAGGCGTGGGTACGTGATCAGAGTGACTGGCGATCCGAACGGACAAAAACGCCGTTTTCTTGCCTGGCGTTACGGCGTCACACTCAACAATTCCACATCAAACACCAGCGAGGCGCCAGGCGGTATGGTGTCGCCGGCGCCGTTGTCGCCATAACCGAGCGCTGCCGGAATCATCAGGGTGCGCGTGCCGCCCACTTTCATGCCCGCCACGCCCTGATCCCAGCCGGCGATGACCTTGCCTTCGCCCAGCGTGAAGGAGAACGGAGCACCGTTGTCGCGGGAGCTATCGAATTTTTCGCCGTGCTTGTCCTTGGCGGTGTCGTCATAGAGCCAGCCGGTGTAATGCACGGTGACCTGCATGCCGGGTTTGGCCACGGCGCCGGTGCCGATCTTGTGATCAACCATGATCAGCTTGTCGACACTGCCGTTGGCGTGCGCCTGCGGCGTGGCGCTGCAGGCGGCGATGGCGATAAGGGCAAGCAGGGGCAGCAACCAGCGCATGGCGTGAGTCCTTGAAAGAGGTGGTTTAGGTATGACGTATCACAGATGGATGGCCGAATCCCCGCGAGCCCGGGCTCGACCAGCGCGCCATTGTTCTGGAAAACGCGGCCGCGCGGAAGTCGTGCGGCGCCGGCTCAGCTGACGGTTTCGGCCGCGCCCATGCGCTGCATGGGGTCGATCGTCACCGACTCGGCGTCGTTCATCAGCTGCAGCTGGCCGTCCTGGATCAGGGCCTGCAGACGCATGCCACGCTGCAGCAGCGGCAGCAGTTCGTTGACGGTGGCCGCCGGGATGTCGAGCACGGTCAGGTTTTTGTGGCGCGCCAGCGAGGCGCCGACCTTGCTCCACCAGATATCGGCCGTGTTGCCGCCGTAGTTGATGACCACCACCTGACGCGCGCGGCCGCAGGCCTTGCGGATGCGCGCTTCATCGGGTTGACCCAGCTCGATCCACAGCTCGATCTCGTCGGTATAGTCCTTGCGCCACAGCGCCGGCTCGTCCTCATCGCTGACGCCCTTGCCAAACTCCAGCCGATCTTCGGCATAGAGGGCAAAGGCGAGCAGCCGCACCATCAGCCGCTCCTCGGTCTCCGACGGGTGGCGTGCCAGAGTCAGCGCGTGGGTGGCGTAGTAGTGCCGATCCATGTCGCTGATCTGCAGTTCGACTTTGTAGATGGTGGCGTTGAGTGCCATGAGCGTGGCCGTCTGAGGTATCCCGCCCATTCTACGCCTCCAGGCTGTACCGGGTGCGTGCTTTACACTGTCAGTCGCCATGCCGACGCCCGCCGCCGCCTTTATCCGTGATGCCGAAGCCAGCACGGCGCATTTGCCCGCCGGCCCGTGGCTGACCGTGCTCGATGGTCTGTGCGCCGCGTTTGCCGCCGTCAGCCGCGAGCAGTGGCTTGATCGAATGGCGCGCGGTCGGGTGCTGAACGCGCAGGGTGAGCCGATAAGTTCAACTGCGCCTTATCCGCGGCAAGGGCTGCGCGTGCACTACTACCGAGAGGTGGTCGATGAAGTGCCGATACCGTTTCTTGAAAGCCTGCTGCACGTTGATGAGCATCTGTTAGTGGTGGACAAGCCGCACTTTCTGCCGGTGATACCCAGCGGTGTTTTCGTCGAGCAGACGCTGCTGCGCCGGCTGATGCGTCGGCTGGACAACACCGATCTGGTGCCGCTGCATCGGATCGATCGGGCCACCGCGGGGCTGGTGCTGTTTTCGGTCAACCGCGCCAGTCGTTCGGCGTACCAGGCGCTGTTCCAGCAGCAGCGCATCGAAAAACGCTACGAGGCGCTGGCGCCGCCCTTGCCCGCGCACGGTTTTCCGTTGACTCGACGCACGCGGCTGGTGCGCGGCGAACCGTTTTTCCGCACGCAGGAAGTCGAAGGCGAGCCGAACAGCGAGACGCGCATCGAGGTGATGGCCCGAGGCCACCTGGCAGAGCAGGGCGATGAGCTCTGGCGCTACGCGCTCTATCCGATCACCGGCAAGAAGCATCAGCTGCGCGTGCACATGGCCGCGCTGGGTGCGCCGATCCTCAATGACCCGTGGTATCCGACCTTGATAGCCCGCCATATCGATGACTATCAGCGGCCGCTGAAGCTGCTGGCGAAAGCGCTGGCGTTTATCGATCCACTATCTGGTGAGTTACGTCGTTTCGAGAGCGGGATAGCTTTGGCGTAGGCGCTTGACTATTCGTTGTCAGGCCCTTCGACTCCAGCCCTTCGGGCCTACGCTCAGGGTGAACGGCCGTGGGGCCGGGAGTGATCGCGGGAGTGGTCGTGAGCCTTGCATTTTTCGCCGTCCAAGCCGGGCTCAGAAAAGGAGTGTCAAAGAGCGTGGTCTCAGCGTCGTTCACCCTGAGCGTAGGCCCAAAGGGCCGAAGTCGAAGGGGAGTTGCCGGGCCCGTCGTGTACACGGCGAAACACGTGCGCTTCCCGCATCGCGGGAGCGGTCATCCGCCACTGAATCAACCATACGTAACCATTCCACGCTATCTTTCCCCGCAGCATCCGTCCGGGGGAGAGTGATTCGTGAGTGCACAGCTGCCGTCCAGCGCCGAGCCGCGCAAAGAGTTGACGATACGAGGCGTGATCATCGGTGTAGTGATCACCGTGGTGTTCACCGCCGCCAACGTGTTCTTTGGCCTCAAGGCCGGCCTCACGTTCGCCACCTCCATTCCGGCGGCCGTTATTTCGATGGCGGTGCTGCGCTACTTCAAGGGTGCCACGCTGCAGGAAAACAACATCGTGCAGACGGTGGCCTCCGCGGCGGGCACCTTGTCGTCGATCATCTTCGTGTTGCCGGGTTTGATTTTGATCGGCTGGTGGACGGGCTTCAATTACTGGACGTCGTTCGCGATCTGCGCCCTCGGCGGCATCCTTGGCGTGATGTATTCCATTCCGCTGCGCCGCGCTTTGGTCACCAATTCCGACTTGCCATACCCCGAAGGTGTGGCGTGCGCCGAAGTCCTGAAGGTGGGTGCGGGCGGGACGGATGGCGTCAGCGAAGCCGCGGCGGCGGCATCGAACCGCGCAGGTTTGCTGGCCGTGCTCTGGGGCTCGATTGTTTCTGGCGTGTTTGCAGTGATCGTGGCGACGCGCGTGTTTGCCGGCGACGTGGTGCATTACTTTCGCGTCGGCGGTGACAGGGGCGGCGTAACCGGTTTCGACTTTTTCCTCTCGTTTGCCTTGTTTGGCATCGGACACCTGGTCGGCCTGTGGGTCGGCGTGGCGATGCTCGTCGGCGCGCTGATCGGCTGGGGCTGGGGCGTGCCGCATTTTTCCGCGATGGCGCCGGTGGTCGGCTCAATCGCGGATCTGGCTGGTGCTACTTGGAGCCACAAGGTGCGCTTTGTCGGCGCAGGCACCATTGGCGTTGCCGCTATCTGGACGCTGGCCAAACTGGTCAAGCCCGTGATCAGCGGGCTTTCCTCGGCCATGGCTGCCTCGCGTGCCCGCGGCGCCGAGAATGCTGGCCTGCTGCCGCGCACCGAGCAGGACATTCCGATCGGCCAGGTCGGCCTGATCTCGCTGGCGTGTCTGTTACCGATTGGCTGGCTGATCGCGAACTTTGCCGCCACGGCCGGTCACGGCCTTGGAGCACACACGGTCGCCCTGGTCATCGGCGGACTTCTTTTTGTCGTGCTGATGAGTTTTTTCGTGTCCGCGGTATGCGGCTACATGGCGGGTCTGATCGGTTCATCGAACAGTCCGCTCTCCGGCGTGGGCATCATCGTCGTTATCAGTGCAGCGCTGCTGCTGGTGTTTGGTCTGCGTTCGATGCTGCCGGCCGACAGCGAAAAGGCGCTCGTCGCCTTCGCCCTTTTTGTCACATCGATCGTATTTGCGGCGGCGGCAATCGCCAATAACAACCTGCAGGATCTGAAGACCGGCCAGCTGGTCGATGCCACGCCGTCGAAGCAGCAGTGGGCGCTGGTGATCGGCGTGATTGCCGGCGCGGCCATCATTCCGCCCATCCTGGACCTGCTTAATCATGCCTACGGGTTTGTCGGCGCACCGGGTCCGCAGCGAGCCAACGCGCTGGCCGCGCCACAGGCCGGCCTGATTTCGGCACTGGCGCAGGGTGTGATCCAGAACAATATCGACTGGGGCCTGATCAAGATCGGCGGCGTCATCGGCGTTGTGATGATCGCCATCGACGAGACGCTGCGCCGCACGACCAAGTCAGCGCATCTGTCGCCGCTTGCCGTGGGCCTGGGCATTTACCTGCCAACACAGAGCACCTTGATGGTTGTGGTCGGTGCGGTGGCCGGCTGGTGGTTCGACCGCCGTGCGGATCGCACCTCGAAAGATCCGGAGTCGACCAAGCAGCTTGGGGTCCTGCTGGCCTCGGGCATGATTGTGGGCGAGGGCCTGCTTGGTGTGGTGATCGCCGCCTTCGTGGCGCTCTCGGGCAAAGATTACCCGCTGGCCATTGTGAGCGACGCGTTCGCCAGCGGCCCGGCGCTGTGGATTGGCGGTGCCGCGTTTGCTGCGGTGATGGTGCTGCTTTATCGATGGGTCGGGCGATTGGGCCAGGGCGGTACACCGGCCGGTTGACCAGGGCTTCGAATCTGCCGCATTGGCTGGATCGGACGGGATCTGGCCCATCGCCGTGCCCGTCGCGGCGAACGGGTTATTCACTACCTGATCCGGCCCAGGCTTTACACTACGCAGCTATACAGAGGGAGTTCGTCGTCGCGTGAAGCCACAGGGCCCGAAGCCAAAAGACGCGTCGCCGCAAGACGTGCAGCAGGAAAAGGTCGAGCAGGTTTTAAGCGCCGAGCAGGTGCTGGCGCCGCCGAGCCAGCGCATGGTGCTGCTGCGCCGGCTGGCCGGGCCGCTGTTTTCGGTGGCCATGTTGTGCCTGGCGCTGTGGGCGCTGCATCTGCTGGCCAAAGAGGTCGATTACCACCAGGTGCGCAAGTACGTGAACCGGCTGTCGCGCGGGCGGCTGCTGCTGGCGGCGCTGTTCACCGCGCTGGGCTACGGCGTGATGACGCTGTACGACCGCTACGCGTTGGTGTCGATCGGCCGCAAGCTGTCATGGCGCCGCGTCACCCTGATTTCCTTCATCAGCTACGCCTTCAGCAATGCGGTGGGCATGGCGCTGCTGGTGTCAGGTTCCATCCGATACCGGTTTTACATACAGAACGGATTGACCACCGCCGAGGTGGGCCGAATCGTGCTTTTCTGCACCCTCAGCTTCTGGCTCGGTCTGCTGGCGCTCACCGGCGTGACCCTGCTGTGCATTCCGCTGCCGCTGGATTTTAAGCTGGCCCCGCTGCGCATGATGGCGCAGCTGCGCATTCCCATTGCGCTGGCGCTGACCGCGGTGCCGCTGCTGTGGCTGGCCGGTGGTCTGCTGCGTCGACCGCTGCGCATTTTCAGCCTGCGCATCAATATGCCATCGGTCGCGACCGGCTTTCGGCAGATTCTGATCGGTGCGCTGGACTGGGGCCTGGCCGCGGCGGTGCTGTACATCCTGATGCCGGACCAGCTCAACAACGGCTTCGGACACTTTCTGGCGATCTTCGTGATCGCGCAGATCGCCGGACTGATCAGCCACGTGCCCGGTGGCTTGGGCGTGTTCGAGGCGATCATGCTGGCCGGCTTCGGTGCCACCGGTAACTTGGCGTTGACCGCGCCGATTCTTGGCGCGCTGGTGGTGTTCCGGGTGATCTACTACCTGCTGCCGCTGTGTGGCGCCATCGTGCTGGTACTGCAGCGCGAGGCACGCGGCATCCGGCAGAAGTCGCTGCTGTCGCCGTGGTTCACCGGCTTGCTGCCATCGTTCTTTGCCGGGCTGACCCTCGTCTCCGGCGCGGTGCTGCTGTTTTCCGGCGCCACCCGCGCGCTGCCGAACCGCATGCAGCTGCTGCGTGAAGTGCTGCCGCTGTCGGTGCTGGAAGTGTCGCATCTGCTCGCCAGCGTGATCGGCATGCTGCTGCTGATTCTGGCGCGCGGGCTGCAGCGCCGGCTCGACGCTGCCTACGTGCTGACGCTGATTCTGCTGGTGGCGGGCGCGATTTTCTCGCTGCTCAAGGGCATCGACTACGAAGAGGCGACCCTGCTGACGCTGCTGGCGATGGCGCTGGCGCCGGCGCATCACCTTTTTTATCGGCGCGCCTCGCTGTTCAGCACGACGTTTTCGCTGGGCTGGATTCTGGCGATTCTGGCCATTCTCACCTGCGCCGTGTGGCTGGTGACCTTCAGCTTCAAGCATGTCGATTACAGCAACAGCCTGTGGTGGGAATTCAGCTTCCACGAAGGCGGCGCGCCGCGCGCGCTGCGTGCACTGGTAGCGGCCGCAGCGGCCGGCATGCTGTTCGCCGTCGCCAGCCTGATCAAGCCGCTGAAGCTGCACCGCGAACCGCCGACCGAGGCCGAGCTGGCGCAGGCGCTGCCGCTGATCAAACAGTTTCCGTCGGCGCAGGCACATCTGGCGCTGATGGGTGACAAGACCCTGCTGTTCGATGCCGCGCACACGGCCTTCGTGATGTACGACATCGAGGGCCGCAGCTGGGTCACGATGGGCGATCCGGTCGGCGCCGACGACGACGTGCGGCGCGAGCTGGTCTGGGCGTTTCTGGAACAGTGCGAGCGCGGCGGCGGCTGGCCGGTGTTCTATCAGGTCAGTCCTGCCGATCTCGATCTGTATCTCGAAGTCGGCATGAACCTGCTGAAGATCGGCGAAGAGGCTCGCGTGCGGCTGGATAGTTTCAATCTCGACGGCAAGTCGAAGAAGGTGCTGCGCAACACGGTCAACAAGCTGGGTCGGGAAGGACTGCGCCTGGAAATCATTCCGGCCGAATCGGTCGCCGCGCTGCTGCCGCAGATCAAGCAGGTGTCCGACGCGTGGATGGGCGACAAGCGCGGTCGCGAGAAGCGCTTCTCGCTCGGCGCTTTCGATCCACGCTATCTGGTGCGCACGCCGATGGCGCTGGTCTGGCAGAACGACAAACTGGTGGCGTTTGCCAACCTGTTTCTCACCGACACGCACGAAGAAGCATCAGTGGACTTGATGCGCTTTTTGCCCGATGGCCCGCCCGGCATCATGGATTATCTGTTCGTGGAACTGATGCAGTGGTCCAAGGCCCAGGGCTATCGCTGGTTCAATCTCGGCATGGCACCGCTGGCCGGCCTGCAGAACCGGCGGCAGGCGCCGCTGTGGAACCGTTTCGGCGCGCTGGTCTTCGGCCGCGGCGAGCGCTTCTACAACTTCCGCGGGCTGCAGCGCTACAAGGACAAGTTCGATCCCGAATGGGAGCCGCGCTATATGGCGGTGCCCGGCGGCATCGCCTTGCCCATGATTCTGACCAACGTCGCCAGCCTAATCGCTGGTGGCCTCACAGGTGTGGTACGTCGATGAAAGGCCGGCCGATGAAACACAAAAAGCTCGTGGCGCTGGCCATCGTGGTCGTAGTGGTGGCGGTCGTGCTGCTCATCTGGCAGCCGTTTGCCCGCGTCAGCCTGGAGAGCGTCAGCGTGCCGATGCAGGTGAGCAGCTTCAGCTCGCCGCCGCCGGCCGGCAAAAGCGACGTGATGGCGATCATTTATTCCGGCGACGGCGGCTGGGCCGACCTCGATCGTCGCCTTGGCATCGCCTTCATCGACCGCGGCATTCCCGTGCTGGGCGTCAACACCTTCAAGTACTACTGGCGCAATCGCACGGCCGACGAATCCGCCGCCGAGCTCGACGCGCTGATGACCAAATACGCCACGGCGTGGAACAAACCGCGTATCTGGCTGATCGGTTATTCCTTCGGTGCCGACCTGCTGCCCACGCTGATCAACAAACTCAGCCCTGCGAACCGTGCACGTATCACTCAGCTCGTGCTGCTGGCGCCGAGCAAGGAGATCAATTTTGAAATTGAACTCCAGGGTTACATGATCAAGCAGGGCTGGTTGCAGGACCACTTCAAGTCGTTGATGGAAAGCATCAACCCCATCAAGGAATACGACGCCATGCCGCCGCTGCAGGCGCTCGACAACAAGCCGCCGGTGGTTTGCTACTACGGCCTGGACGACGCCGACGACACCGTATGCACCGAGCCCAACGTGCCCAAGTGGATCGTCATGCATCCGAAGAAGGGCGACCATCATTTCGATGGCGGCTACCAGCCGCTGGCCAAGCAGATGCTGGACGAACTGCCGGCGTCGTCAGCGTCGGCTGCCGCTAGCCACTGATCCAAAGCAATGTTCGAATTTACCGGCGCGCGTCGCTCAGTTTTGGGGCCGCGCCGCTGTCCTGTCGCGCCTTGCCAAGATTGCCCGAGCGACGGGCAGGGCTAAAAACGCACTAGCCACCAGCGACAGCTCCAGCCCGTAAGCCCACCACTGGCGTGACAGCGCCAGCGATACCGGCATGTGTTCGGCCAGCGGTATAAGCACATAGATCGTGAGCACGATGCCGGCGAGGTAAAACAGCGCCGATCGCGCTGTGGGCACAGCGAACGAGCAATACGCAGCCAGCAGTGCACCGAAGGTGATCACGCCGGCACCCAGGCCATAGACCACAATGGCGTCCCACAAGAACAGCCCGATCTCGAACGCAGCGCGCGAACGGAAGCCGAGAAAAATCCCGCGCGGTGCTGAAAACGCCGCCGTATAGGCGAGCGTGTGAACCACCACCAGCCCGACGGCGACGCCGAGCAAACCGCAAAACAGGGAGTGGCGGCGCAGTGTTTTCGGCATGAGCGGGCG
>CBAAAD010000060.1:6803-10482 GCA_964658785.1 uncultured Methylobacterium sp. | reverse complement strand
TGACGTCAGCGCCGATCAGCCGGGCCGCCGCGCTGCCGATCACGACCCAGGGATCGCCACAGCTGGCGTGCAAGTCCGGAAGCACGGCCGCGAGCACTGCGCGTAGTGGCTCCGTCGCGCGATCCTTGTCGAACTCAGCCGCAGGCATGGCGCCCGCTGCCAGGGTTCGTGCCTATGGCTTCGTTTCCCGCGTCACGATGCATGAGCGAGGCGCTCCGCTTCAGAACGCGTTGATGCCGGTCAGCTCGCGCCCCACCACCAGCTCGTGCACGGTTTCCGTGCCTTCGTAGGTGATGACCGATTCGAGGTTGAGCGCATGGCGAATGGCGCCGTGCTCGGTGGTAATGCCGGCGCCGCCGAGCAGATCGCGGCATTGACGGGCGATATCGATCGCCATGCGGCAGTTGTTCCATTTGGCCAGCGAGACCTGGGTCGGCTGCATCTTGCCGGCGTCCTTCAGGCGACCGAGCTGCAACGACAGCAGCTGCGCCGTGGTGATGCGGCGGGCCATGTCGGCGAGCTTCAGCTGCACCGCCTGATTGGACGACAGCGGCCGGTCGAACAGCTTGCGTTCGGCGGTGTAGGCGAGCACTTCCTTAAGGCAGGCCTGGGCGGCGCCGATCGGCCCCCAGGTGATGCCGAAGCGGGCCTGGGTGAGGCAGCCCAGCGGCCCCTTCAGGCCCTTGACGTTGGGCAGGCGCGCGCTGTCGGGCACGCGCACGCCGTCGAAGAACAGCGCGGAGGTGACCGATGCGCGCAGGCTCATCTTCTTGTGGATTTCCTGCGCCTTGAAGCCGGCCGTGTCGGTCGGCACCACAAAGCCCTGGATACCGTCCTCCGTCATCGCCCAGACGATGGCGATATGCGCGAGGTTGCCGTTGGTGATCCACATCTTGGCGCCATTGATGACCCAGTCGCCGCCGTCCTTCTTCGCGTGGGTCTTCATGTTGGCCGGATCGGAACCGCCGTGCGGTTCGGTGAGGCCGAAGCAGCCGATGATCTCGCCCGCGGCCATGCCGGGCAGATACTGGCGCTTCTGCTCTTCGCTGCCGTAGGCGTAGATGGGATACATGCACAGCGAGCTCTGCACCGAGGCGAAGCTGCGCAGGCCCGAATCGCCGCGCTCCAGCTCCTGGCAGATCAGGCCGTAGCTGACGCTGTTCATGCCGCCGCCGCCGTATTCCTCAGGGATCGTGGCGCCCAGCAGGCCCAGGCCGGCGATTTCCGGGATCAGCTCCTTTGGAAAACGCGCCTGATCGAAGCAGTCGCCGATGATCGGCAGCACCCGTTCGTCGACGAAACGGCCGACGGAGTCCTGCACCATGCGCTCCTCGTCGGTGAGCAGCGAACGGACGTCATAAAGATCGAGCGGATCGAGGCGCGTAGCCATGGCAAAGGTCCAGAGTGATCAGGCAAGTCCCCTAGTGTAGCGGGGACCGGGATGAGGGTCACCGGCAGCGACACTGACGACAGGCGTCGGCAAAGCCCGCTGTGCCAGGGCCTGCCGGGGTTTTAAAAAGAGCACGTCGGTCGACTGCGCCATAAGCGCCATCGCCGACGTAACCCAACGCTTCCTCCCATCCCCGAAAAAAGGAGTTTTCCATGCGCACCACGCTTGGCGGGCTGTTGCTCGCCCTGGTCACCCTCGCTTCCCCGGCCACCAACGCCGCCGCACCGACAACCCCAGCCAGCGCCGCAAGCAGCGCCGACTACGTCGACATCAACAGCTACCTGACCAGCGACGCGGACATCAACGCCTGGTACAGCATCACCAGCCAGCTGCGGAAGAACTTCGACGACGTCTGTGGCGACACGTTCTGCGAGGGCGACTACAGCAACATTGAATCACTCGACTATCGGTGTTCGGTCGACAGGACCACCGGCGTGATCGGGCGATGCGTTTGGGTTTTCGCCGCCAGCAACGAAGAAGTGAACGCAAAAACCGGCAATTTCACCGTGGACAATCAGCACTGGCGCTGCCGCACCCCGCTGGCGCCGAAAACGCGCGTGGCGGACCTGATTGCCGCGTTGAATGTAAGCAATCCGATACGTGTGATTCTCCCCGGCAGCAGCCAGTCGATCTATGACGGGCTGGTCGACTGCCTGTGATGCAGACCGGCACGTCGGCAAGCGCCGGCGTGCCGATAAAAGCCTCGCACCGTCTCTGAATACGCCACCGTTTCATGCGCCAGTAGTGGGAAACACGGATACTCTCACCACCCCCGTTTCAAAAAGCCGCAAAAATGTACAAAGGTGTGTTGCTTGGTTTCATGGCGTTCGCGGCCTATGCCATCAGCGATGCGTTCGTGAAGCTGCTGCGCGGCTCGCTGCCGCCGTATGAGGCGGTTTTCTTCGGGGCGCTTCTGGGCCTGACCGCGCTGCCCTTTATCAAGCGCAAGGGCGACCGCTGGCGCGAGGTCATTGTCGCCAAGCGGCCAAGCCTGTGGCTGGTGCGTGCGGTATTCGGCGCAATCGGTACCACCTCGGCGGTCATGGCTTTCACAGCGCTGCCGATGGCCGAAGCGTTCGCGCTGATTTTTCTGATGCCGATCTTCGTCACCATCCTGTCGGTGATCTTCCTCAAGGAACACGTGGGCTGGCGGCGCTGGTCGGCCGTTATTGCCGGGTTTGTCGGCGTTCTCGTGGTGCTGCGCCCGGGCTTTCGCGCGCTGGGTATCGGCCATCTTGCGGCGCTGATCTGCGGTCTTTCCGGCGCGATCTCGATGATCGCCCTGCGCATGACTGGATCGCAGGAAAAGCGCGTCACGCTTTACGGTGCGGGTGTCATCGGACCACTGCTGCTCACCGGCGTACTGATGCTGTGGGATTTTCGCTGGCCGCAGTGGCAGCAGTGGGCGCTTTTGCTCGGCTACGGACTCCTCGCCGCCCTCGGTGCGGTGCTGCTGATGCTCGCCACGCAGAAGTCGCCGGCGAACCACGTCGCACCCACCCAGTACAGCCAGATGCTGTGGGCGGTCGCTTTCGGCTACGTGTTGTTCAACGATCCGCTGGACTGGCCGATGCTGATCGGCATCGTGATCATCCTGGGCTCGGGACTGTTCACCTTCGTGCGGGAGTACAAGGTCACGCGCTGGTGGCGACGCACCAAGGTCGTTTGACGGACGCTAATGCCGGCGCTCGGCATCAATCCGGATAGCGTCGATCCCCGGCGCCTGCGCAGCCATAGCAGCGAACGAGTTCAGAAATCCTGCACAAAAAAGCACCGGGCTTTTCAGCCTGATGCTTGATGGTTGACGCCTGATTTACGGACGTTGACTCAGAGCTTTTTGGCCATCGCCAAATGCTCGTCAAGCGTAGGTAGGGTCTTCGAGGCAAACGACTTCAGATCATCGTTTTTTCCACTGGTCGACTCTTTCTTGAACAGCGCAACGGCCCCGATATGGTCTTTCAGCATCATCGACGAATAGGCCTTGTCGAACGCTGCGCCGTTGAGGCTTTCCAGCTTGGCCAGCGCCTTTTGCTGTGCAGGCATCGGCGAGGTAGACGGGGTAAAGCCGTCTTTCTGTGCCAGCGCGGACAGCTCGTCGCCGGCCTTGGTGTGATCGGTCACCATCTTGGCCGCAAAGCTTTTCACAGCGGCCGATTGCGCGCGCGAGTCCGCCAGCTTGCTTGCCTGAACTTCGGTCATTCCACCAGCGGAGGCTTTGGCGACAAAGGC